>JAJZJY010000894.1 GCA_021809885.1 Actinomycetes bacterium | reverse complement strand
GCAGGCTGTGGTCCAGGTCGCCAGCCGGGTCGACCCGTCGCTGGTGGTGGACGCCGAACGGGTGTTCGGCGCGCCGGCGGCGCTCTCCGCCCGCTTCGGCGACGACGCGGAGGCCGACGTGCTGCGCGCCCTGCGCCGCGGTGCCCGGGCGTGGCCGCCACTGGCCGAGCTCCTGGCCCGACCCGTGCCCGATCGTCTCGAGCTGCGCGACGACGACCTGTCGGACCTGCTCGGAGATGCCACCGCAGACCTGGGAGGGGCGGGGATCTCGGTGCTGTGGCCGGCCGGGATGTTCAGCGACGGAGTGCGGCTCACCGGGTCGATCGGCGCGCCCGGTGCCGTCACCGGGTCCGGCTTCACCCTCGACGAGCTGGTGTCGTTCCGCTGGCAGGCGACGCTGGGCGGCGAGACGCTCTCGGAGGACGAGGTTGCGCTCCTCGCCGAGGCGAAGCGAGGCGTGGTCCGCCTGCGAGGACGGTTCGTGGCCGTCGACCCCGAGCTGGTGGAGCGGCTGCGCCGCCGGCCGCCTCGTGCCCTCAGCGCGATGGAGGCACTCGCGGCCGTGCTGTCGGGCTCGGTGGACGTCGACGGCGAGCTCGTAGAGGTGACCGCCCAGCCGCAGCTGGCCGACCTGGCCGACCGGCTGCGGCGCGCCTCAGGCGCCACCGGAGACACCGGCAGCACGGTGGCCACCCCTGAACGGCTCCGCGCCGAGCTGCGCCCCTACCAGCAGCGGGGGCTCTCCTGGCTTGCCGAGATGACCGGCACCGGGCTGGGCGGCTGCCTGGCCGACGACATGGGTCTGGGCAAGACCCTCCAGGTGATCGCCCTGCACCTGCACCGGGCGGAGCAACAGCTCGGACCGACGCTCGTGGTCTGCCCCACCTCGCTGCTCGCCAACTGGGAGCGCGAGGTGCGTCGATTCGCCCCTTCGGTGCCGGTGCGCCGGCACCACGGACCGGGCCGCAGTCTTGAGGGCATCGCAGCCGACGAGCTGGTGGTCACGAGCTACGGCGTGGCTCGCTACGAAGCCGCCGAGCTCGGTGAGGCAGGGTTCTCCCTCGTGGTCGCCGACGAGGCCCAGCACGCCAAGAACCCGGCCACCGCGACGGCCCGGGCGCTGCGCAACATCACCGCCCCAGCCCGCCTTGCCCTCACCGGCACCCCGGTCGAGAACCGGCTGTCGGACCTGTGGTCGATCCTCGACTTCACCACCCCTGGCCTGCTCGGCCCGCTGGAGCGCTTCACCCGGACGGTCGCTACCCCCATCGAGCGCTACCACGACCCAGACGCCACGACCCGCCTGGCCCGGATCGTCCAGCCCTTCCTCCTGCGCCGGCGGAAGTCCGACCCCGACATCGCCCCGGACCTGCCGGATCGGACCATCAGCGACCTGCCCGTCGCGCTCAGCCGTGAGCAGGTGGAGCTCTACGAGGCGGTCGTCCGCGAGGCGATGGCGGTCATCGAGGGGAGCGAGGGCTTCGAGCGCCAGGGCCTGGTGCTGAAGATGCTCACGGCGCTCAAGCAGATCTGCAACCACCCGGCGCAGTACCTGCACCAGTCAGGGCCGCTGGCAGGGCGGTCCGGCAAGCTCGCCGCCTTGGAAGAGCTGGTGACGGTGATCGCCAGCGAGGGCGAGTCGGTGCTCGTCTTCAGCCAGTTCGTCGAGTGCCTCGGCCTGGTCGAAGCCCGCCTCGGCGAGCTCGGCGTCGGCTGCCTGCTGCTCCACGGCAAGGTGCCGGCCCGGCGCCGGGCGGAGATGGTGGACGAGTTCCAAGCGGGGCGGGCACCGGTGTTCCTGCTGTCGCTCAAGGCCGGCGGAGTCGGCTTGAACCTGACGCGGGCCAGCCACGTCGTCCACTTCGACCGATGGTGGAACCCGGCGGTCGAGGACCAGGCTACCGACCGGGCCCACCGCATCGGCCAGACCCAGGCGGTGCAGGTCCACCGCCTGATCGCCGAGGGCACCCTCGAGGACCGCATCGCCACGCTGATCGAAGGCAAGCGTGAGCTTGCAGAGTCGGTCGTCGGCGGCGGAGAGGCGTGGATCGGCCAGCTCTCCGACGCAGAGCTGGCCTCGCTCGTCGAGCTCGGGAGCGCTCCGTGACCCCGCGGCGCGCCCGTGGCTGGTCGGGCGACTGGCCTGAGCACCGCCCCCGGCGCCCGGGGCCCGGTCAGCGCCGCGCGGGGCGGCGGCCCTTCGGCACCACCTGGTGGGGACGGGCATGGGTCGACGCGCTCGAGGGGCGGGCCAGCCTCGACCCGAACCGGCTGCCTCGGGGCCGGACCTACGCGCGGGGCGGCGCCGTCGGTGACCTGGTGTTGGCCGCCGGCCAGATCACCGCGCCGGTACAGGGCTCGCGCGCGACGCCGTACCGGGTGACGGTGCGGGTGCGGACCTTCGACGACGCCGGATGGGCGGCGGTGCTCGACGGCTTCGCCTCCGCGATCGGCCACACCGCCGCCCTGCTCGACGGGGAGCTCCCCCCCGAGGTGGCCGCCG
>JAJZJY010000893.1 GCA_021809885.1 Actinomycetes bacterium | reverse complement strand
TCCATCGCCGCCACCCCCGGGGAGGCGAGCGCCGCCGCGCAGCAGACCGCGACCGCGGCGCTCGGCTCGGACCACGTCACCTGTGCCACCCTCCAGGTCGCGACGAACACCGCCCGGTTCGCGCCAGGCGGGTCGGTGACCGTCACCGTCACCTGCGCCGTCGCGCTCAGCGACCTGACCGGGCTGCGCCTGCCTGTCTCCGAGCGGGTGTCATCGAGCGCGATCTCGGTGATCGACACCTACCGCTCGACGCCATGACCGCCATTACCGCTGCTCGCCGGAAGCTGCGCCGGTTCGGCGACGAGGAGGGGATGGTCACCGCGTTCGTCGTCATCTTCACCCTGGCGCTGCTGGTCATGGCCGGGCTGGTCTTCGATGGCGGTCTCACGCTGGCGGCCAAGGTGCGGGCCATCGACGACGCCCAGGCCGCGGCTCGTGCCGGCGCCCAGGCGATCGACATCCCCACCTACCGGGCTACCGGCACGATCATCCTCGACCCCGCCCAGGCGGTCGCCGACGCGGACGGCTTCCTCGCCGCGGCCGGCGAGCACGGCACCGTCACCGTCAATGGCGAGACGGTCGATGTCATTGTCACGATCACCCAGCCCACCCAGATCCTCCCCATCGTCGGCGTCGACCACCTCACCGTGTCCGGCACGGGCAGCGCGACGGCCGAGCAGGGCCCCTGACATGGGCTCGCGTGGCCTGGGCCGGCTCGCTCGTCTCGCCAGAGGGCTCGTCGCGCTCGTGCTCCTCGCCGCCCTCGTGGCCGGGGTCCCTTGGGCGCTGTGGCATTACGTCGGCTGGCCCCTTCCGCACCATGTCCCTTCGGCGGCACAGCTCGGCCATGTCCTCGACTCGCACGGCATCGCCGGGCGGACCCTCGTCGACGCGCTGGCGGTGGTGGTGTGGGTCGCCTGGGCGGTGCTCGTCGCGTCGGTCGCCGCCGAGATCCCCGCGGCTGTCGGCGGGCGGCGTGCCCGGCGCCTCCCGCTCGCCGGTGCCTTCCAGCCGCTCACCGGCCGCCTCGTCGCCGCGGTCGTGGTCGCCTGCCTCGCTGTTGCACCCCGCCCAGGACCGAGCACCCCGACCGGATCGCCGGCCGGTGGCCTGGTGGCGCTGCGCCGCCCGGTGGCCGCGCTCGTCCTCACCGTCGACAGATGGCCACTCCCGTCCCATGCGCCGCCCACGCGGCCACCTGCGGCCGACACAGCGGCAACCGGTGTCGCACCGGCGAGCACACCTGTTCCCGGACCGGCGGCGGGCGCAACCCGCACCTACGTCGTCCGACGCGGCGACACCCTGTGGGGGATAGCGGAGCGCGAGCTCGGCGACCCGCTGCGCTGGTCGCAGATCTTCTCCCTCAACGAGAACCGAGCCCAGCCGGGCGGGGCGACCCTCACCGACCCGCACTGGATCGACCCCGGCTGGACCCTCCTCCTCCCGGTGGCCGCACCATCGCCGGCGTCGCCGGCATCGCCCACCCCGGTGCCAGGATCGCCAACCCCGACTCCGGTTCCGCCCACTGCATCTGCCACCGCGCCCGCCCCGAGCACGCCGTCGATCGCCGCATCACCGACGACCACCGCACCACCGACGGACGCAGCGCCGAGCCAGGCACGTCACCCGCAGCCGGCGTCGCCTGCCCGGGCGAGCGGTGCCGTGCCCGGGCAGGCCGACCAGCCCGGCACTCCGGTACGGCTGCCGTCTGGCTCGGTGGTGGCGGGATCGTTCGCTGCCGGCGTTGCCTCCGCGGTCGCCCTCGGCCGGCTGCGACGCCGCCACGCCTACCGCTACCGGCCACCCGAGCCCGGCCGGGACCTCAGGCCGCCGCCACGGCGACCCACCTTGGATCACCTGGTGCGGGCCGCGAGCGCCGCCGGCGCCGATCCCGAGACCGTAGAGCCCGGGCCGGTCCCGGCCGGTCCGTTCGACCGGGTCGAGCGCATCGAGCGCCCCGGGCATGTAGACATCGGCGCTTGCCACGGCAACCCAGTCGCCGTCGAGGTCACCGATCTGTGCGGTGTCGCGCTGTGCGGGCCGGCGGCCGACGACATCGCCCGGGCTGTCGTCGCCGCCCTGGTCACCCGCGCCGAGCCTGGCGCCGCGGAGGTCCTCCTCACCGCCGACCTGGCCGGCCGGCTGCTTCCTGGTCTTTCCCCCGATCCCGCCATCCGCCGGGCCGCCGACATCCACCGTGTTGCCCAAGGTCTCGAGGCCGAGCGGATCGCCCGGACCCGGCGGCTGCGCGCCGTCGGCGCGCCCGACGCCGTCACGTTCCGCCGCGACAACCCCGAGAACCCGCTCCCCGAGCTGCTCGTGCTCGCCGACCCCGTCGCCCCCGAGACAGCCGGGCGGTGGGCGGCGCTCATCGAGGGAGCGTCCCGGCTCGGGATCGCCGTGGTCTTCCTCGGCCCGAGCCCGGCGGCCACCGGGCGGATCGTCGCCGACGCCGACCGCACCGTCACCAGCGCCGCTCCTGTTGTGCTCGCCGAGCGCCTCGCCGGCGCCG
>JAJZJY010000892.1 GCA_021809885.1 Actinomycetes bacterium | reverse complement strand
CGTCCTGCTCGGACGGGGATTCGAGGGGCTGGCCGAGGTGCTCCACCGCGTCACCGGCCGGCCTGTCACCATCGAAGTGACCGGCGACGGCGTCCTGGCGGCGGCGGGGAGCTATGACGAACTGGCGCAAACCGAAGCCGACAGCCCGCTGACGCTCTTCGACCCGGGACCCGAGGTGGGGCCCTCTATCGCCGAGACGGGGGAAGCGGCCACCTTGCCAGCCGCACGGCGCGGCGGCTGGTGGATAGCCCCGATCGTCATGGACGGCGCCGTCGTCGCAACGGTCAACCTGTGCGATCCCGGCGCGACGTGCTCGCCCGCCGATCTCCTCGCCTTGGAGCAGGCAGCGTCCACGGCTGCATTGCAGCTGCTGCTCGACCGGGTCCGCACCGAGCGCGAGATCCAGGTGTGGGGCGACTTCGCCACCGAGTTGCTCGAGGACCCGACCGCCGATCGTGTGCGCCGGCACGCCCACCGCTTCGGGTTCGATCTGGACGAACCCTACCGGGCGGTGATCGTCGAGCCTGCGGGCCGGCCGCCGTTCCGCTTCGCCGGCCGCTGCCAGACGATCATCTCAGGCCTCGTCTCGCGGCCGTTCCTCTCCACCGAGCGCGACAGCCGTCTCCTGCTCGCCATCGGCGACGAGCTCCCATGGCGGCGGCTGGCGGAGCGCCTCGCCGAGACCTTGGGCACCTCGCTCCGCGTGGGCGTCGGGGGCAGGGAGCCACTCTGCAACCTCCGGCGCTCGGTCTGCGACGCCGACGCCGCCCTCCGGATGCGGTCGACCACAGGGGAGCCAACCGTCGCGATCTTCGACGATCTGGGCATCTGGCGGATCCTGGCTCGGGCGCCCGATGTCGACCTCGACGAGTTCGTCACCCGTTGGCTCGGCCCGCTGATCCGCTACGACGGCACCCGCCACGCCGAGCTCGTGAAGTCGCTGACCACATACTTCGCCGCCAACGGCGACTTGGATGTGGCGGCAGCCCGGCTGTTCGTTCATCGCAACACTCTGAAATATCGACTTTCCCGCATAACCGAGATCAGCGGCGTGGACCTGCATGACGCCCACCAACGGCTGCATTTGGAGCTCGCCTGCGAGGCCTGGACAGTGCGCCAGGCAACATCCCGCGATCCAAGCGGATAGGGAGTTGCATTCCTCAGGACAATTTCGGTGGTGCAGGCCGGCATCGTTTCAAGGCGATATTCGGAAGCGTGGTGATTGCGGCTTGATCGCGCCGGCCCGATCGAGGGCCTCCAGCGGATCGGGGCCGCCGCCAGCGGGAGGCGACGGCTGCTGGGCGGCTGAAGGCCGGCACCGTCCGATCCTCAGGCTCATGCCGTTGTGGCCCGCTCGGAGAGAGCCGGACCGGCCATCCCGCCGCTCGTTGCCGCCTCCGGACGCCCCGCCGCGCGTGAGTAGCGCTGCCCGCGATACTGGCCGATGTGGATCCTCGGCCTCTCGCCCTCGTCACTGGAGTCTCCCGCGGTCCGGGCATCGCCGCCGCCGTTGCTCGCCGCCTAGCCGGGGACGGCTGGGATCTCGCCCTGACCGGCTGGCGGCCCTACGACGCCGGCATGCGGTGGGGCCGCCACGACGACGAGCTGGACGACCTGCTGCTGGGCCTGGCAAGGACCGGCATGGAGGTGGAGTACTTCGACGCCGATCTGGCCGATCCAGAGGCGCCGGCGGCCGTGTACGACGACACGCTGGCGGCATTCGGCCGGGCACCGTTGGCGCTTGCCGTCGTCCACACCCACGACACAGGCGGTGGGTTGCTCGACATGACGGCGGCTGATTTCGACCACCATCTCGCCGTCAACGCCCGGGCGACGCTACTTCTCGCCGCCGAGCATGCCCGACGGTTCGACGGTACGCGGGGACGGGGGCGGATCGTGACCTTCGTGAGCGGCTTACCCCTGAAGGGCTCGGTTGCCTATGCGGCCAGCAAGGGCGCGATCCACTGGATGACCGTCTCCATCGCCGCCGAGCTCGCCTCCCGGGGCATAACGGTCAATGCCATCAACCCCGGCCCGACCGACACGGGATGGATGTCGTCCTCCCTGCGCGAGCACATTCGCTCCGAGAGCCCACTGGGGCGTCCCGGCCGTCCGGAGGATGCCGCTGGCCTCGTTGCCTGGCTCCTGTCGGACGCCGGCGGCTGGATCACCGGCCAGGTGATCACCTCCGACGGAGGCTGGTCGACCCTCACCTGACGCCGCTCGACACCCTGACGGCGCTATCCCACTCCAAACCGCGCGCCGCCGAGCGAACTGCGCGCACAGAGACCGACATGTCGTCGTGCATGCGCGCAGTTCGTCCTGTTGCGCACGGTTGACCCAGGCAGCCGCAGCCCCCGTCGGCGGCTCGCCATGCCCCCTCCGCCATGCCCCCTCCGCCATGCCCACTCCCGCTGGTCCAGCCTTCACCTGCCCGGAGGGGGCGGCGGGGGCGGCGGGGGCGGCGGGGGCGGCGGCGGAGGCGGCGGAGGGAGCGGCGGCGGGGGCGGCG
>JAJZJY010000033.1 GCA_021809885.1 Actinomycetes bacterium | reverse complement strand
GCCGAGGCCGCGGCGCGCCAGCTCGACGGCCACCGCCACCTCCTGCTGGCCGGGGCCCGCCGGCCGGTCGCATTCTTCGCCTACCCGCACCTGCCCGGTGACTTGGTGCCGCCCGGGTGCGCCGTCCATGAGCTGGCCGGGCCGGGGGTCGACGGGGCTGCGGCCCTCAGGGAGGTGGCTGCCCGTCTCGGCGCCGCGCCCGCCGGTCCCGTAGCGGCGCCGGCGCGCCCCCAGCCCCCAACCGGCCCGCTCGACGCTGCCATCCTTGCCGCCGCCATCGGCGCCACCCTGCCCGAGGCGGCCGTTGTCGTCGACGAGGCCATCACCGCCGGCGCCGGCCTCGGTGCGGCCCTGGCCGGCGCCCCGCCCCACGACCTGCTGACCCTCACCGGCGGGAGCATCGGCTTCGGCCTGCCGTGCGCCACCGGGGCGGCGGTCGCCGCCTCGGCCCGGCCGGTCGTATGCCTCGAGGCGGATGGCAGCGCCATGTACACGTTGCCCGCCCTGTGGACCCAGGCACGCGAGGGCCTCGATGTGACGACCGTGCTCGTCGACAACCGCTCCTACGCGATCCTCGCCCTGGAGCTCGACCGGGTGGAGGCCGGTTCCCCCGGACCGCGCGCCGCCAGCCTCCTCGACCTCTCCCGCCCGGCCCTCGACTTCGTTGCCCTCGCCGAGGGCATGGGCGTGCCGGCGAGCCGGGCGACGACGGGCGAGGAGCTCACCGACCAGCTGCAGCGCGCCTTCGCCCAACCTGGCCCCCACCTGATCGATGCCGCCCTCGCCCCATGAGGTTCCGGCGATGACCCGGTGGGCGTGCGGGGTTTGCGCCAGGGCGGAACCCGCTCAGAGCTCTTCGGCCGACAGCGCCTCGACCTGGCCCCGGCGCAACTGGTCGAGGGAGCGTCGCACTCTCGGCTGGGCAAGGAGGCGCTCGTCCTCCAGGCGGTCTATCACCGCGTTGAGCAGGTCACGGTCCTTGCCAGCTCTGCGCAGGCGCTCGACCAGCGAGACGACCTTGGCCAGGCGGCCGGTGGACACCTTCACCGGCCGTGTGTCGGCTACGGCATCGAGCACCCCGGCGTTGATCCAGGCTCGCACGCTTTGAGGGGACAGGCCGAGCATCCCGGCAGCCACCGAGATCGGCACGCCGGGTACCTCGGCCAGCCGCCGATCTCGTACCTGGGTGAGACGCTTGCGCGCTCGGGGCTCGACCGAGGTGTCGGCGAGGACCGCGTCGAGGTCCTCCACGTCGGCGACGGCGTGCTGGGCGATGGCGTGGGCGGTCGAAGCCATACCGGCAGCCTACCCAGGCGTCTTGTCGATCAAGGCCGATTTCGGGAACTCGCGGCTGGCTGGCCTGGGTCGCTGGCCGTGTGGCGACGAGGGATGATCTCTGGCTGGGAGGGTCCCTACGCCGACCTTCGCCGGCTCACTGCCCACCGGTCGGACGGGGCCGATCCGGAGGGACCGGGTGCGATCCTCGACGTTGACGCCGACCAGCTCCTTGTCGGTGACCCCGACCAAACGGTATCCACGTACACCGACGTACCGACAGCGTCCCTGCCTTTTGTTCGCCCGGCCAATTGCGTCCTTGACCCCGATGAGGGCCGGTTCTACGATCTCGCTGTCGGCGCGAGTTAATCGCCGGCAGTAAATTCTGGGGGTTTCGACATGAGACGACCCGCCGCGAATCCCAGTGATATCACGGGGACAGAGGCCTCGTTGAGCCGGCGGGGTTTCCTCAGGAGGGCAGGCCTCGGGGCCATCGCCAGCCTCGCTGTGGCCTCTGTCGGCGATGTACTGCTCGCCGCTCCGACCGGAGCGGCGACGGTCGGGCGGCAGACCGGAATGATGACGGCTTTCGAGGATCCTGCCGACGCGCCAAACGGGTGCATCGCCTACTCGACATGCACGCCGTGCAACGGCTGCTGCCCTGGCGGTCCGTGCCCACCGAAGTACTTCTGCTTCTACTGCTCGGCGACTCCCTGCGGGCCAGCAGGCGTGGCCTGCTATGAGCGTGCCCCCAAGCAGTTCTACATCTGCTGCGGCTAGCGCGGCTGTTGTCGCCTGATGGTGATCGTCGCCGTCGTGTTGCGTGTCCTGCTCGCGCTTGTCATCCTGCGGGCCGGGCTGGCGAAGATCTCCGATCGGCGACGGTTCCGTGACGTCGTCGGTGACTACGAGTTGCTTCCAGCGCGGGCCGTCCCAATGGTGGCCACCACACTGCCTCCTGCCGAGGCGCTGACCGGCGTAGTCCTGCTCGTCGGGGTCGTGGTCCGCCCGGCGGCGTTGGTGATCGTCGGCATGCTCGTCTGCTTCAGCGTAGCGGTGGCGATCAACCTGGGGAGGGGGCGGCACGTCGAGTGCGGATGCTACGGGCGGGTGTCCTCCACCATCACGTGGCGGCACGTCGCCGCCAACGGCGTGCTGATCGGCGCCGGGGCCTTCGTCGCTGCGTTCCCGGCGCAGCCGCTTGCTCTGGCGTCGCTGTGGGAGACGGCCGGCGGCAGGCTGTCGGCGCAGGCGGTCCCTGCGCTCGCCGCCGTGCTGGTCGCCCTGGCTGCCGCTGCGGCTGGCGCCCTGGTCAGGTACGCGCTGGCCGTGCTCGCCCGGTCGCATGCGCTGCGAGGAAGGCTCGCCCCCGGGGAGCGGACATGAGCGCCGCCTGGATGGCGGTTGTCGTGACGCTATGGGTCGTGGTGGTCATCCTCGTCCTCGTGGTAGCCGGGGTGCTCCGCCGCGTCCTCGCGCTGCTCGAGATGTACGCCGCGCTGCCGGCGCCAATGGGTACGTCGGCAGGCCCGCCGCCCGGTCAGCCGCTGCCGGCCCTGCAGGCGCGGGACGGCACCGGCCGGCTCACCGACCTGGCGGACCTGCCCGGCCCGTTCGTGCTCGCAGTGCTGACCTCCCACTGCCAACCGTGCCTGGAAGTGGCCGACGCTCTCCGACTGCAGGACCCCGAGCGGTTGCAGCATCTGGTGGTGCTGACCGACGGCGGTGGGCTGGCGCGGGTCGGCCCACCCGCACCGGCACGGGCCTTCGAGCACGACTCGGGCGACTTGATGGCAACCCTGGCCATACCGGGCACGCCGTTCGTGACCGTGGTGGACTCCTCCGGGGCCGTCCGGATGTCCCAGATCCTCGCCGGGGTCGATCATCTGTTGCATCTCCTGCGTGGGATCGACACATCTGCCTCCGACGGGGCAGCGGGAGCGGCGGGTCGTGGCAGGTGAGGTGAGCCTGCGGCGGTTCGTGGGGCGGGAGCTGAGGGCGGCGTGGGGGCGGGCGGTGATCTTGTGGGTGGGTCTGGTGGTGGCTGCGGTGGGCTTCAGCGTGTTGAGCTCCGAGTCGGTGTCGAGCGCGGTCACGGTGCAGGGCACGTTGAACTCCAACTTCCAGCCGGCGTACGACATCCTGGTGCGCCCGCCGGGGACGAGGACGGCTTTGGAGCGCCGGGCCCGGCTCGTCAACGACGGGTTCTTGTCCAACCTGTACGGCGGGATCACGCTCGCGCAGTGGCATACCATCCTCGACCTGCGGGGGGTGAGCGTGGCGGCGCCGATCGAGAACGTCGGCTACTTCCTGATCGGGCCGGTCTTCGACGTGAACCTGGCGCCCCTGGTGCACCCGGGGGCGGGCCAGCAGTTGCTCCGGGTGGCGCCGTCCTTGGTTGTGCACGGCGGACTGGCTTCGATCCCCTTGACCGTCGACTACCTGTACTACTCCGACCACGAGTGGGTGGAGGCACCGGGCGGGGCGTCGCCGTCGCTGGTGGTCCCGGGCCGGACCAAGCCGGTGGCAGCATGCCCTGCGTACCTCCATCCCAGCCCCGGGCTCGGGCAGTCCATATCACCGTTCGCCCTCAAACCCGCTGAGCACGTCATCTGCGCCGGTCCCCACCAAGCCGTCCACGGCGGGCGGCAGCTGGTCGACCCGCCGGGGAACTACACGGTGCAGGAGTTCTTCGGGTTCCCGGTGCTCCTCTCGGCGATCGACCCGGTGCAAGAAGCGAAGCTGGTCGGCCTGCCGAAGGCGATGGTCGCCGGCAGCTACCTGCGCGAGGGCCAGGGGCTGTCGGCGCCGCTGTCCTCGGGGCACGGCCGGCAGTTCCACCTCCAGGTCCGCCAGCTGCCGTTGCTGGCATCGTCCAAGACGTTCGTCGACGAGCGCTTCGAGGTGCGGGTGCAGCGCCTGGCCGTGTCGGCGGACCTGCCCGAGCGGCTCGCTTCGGCGGGGGCCGGCCGCTACCTGGACGCATTGGCGGGAAAGGCGGTGATGACCCACACGTTCCCGACCGGGAACCTGTACCGCAACGTGCTGGCGGGGCTCAACAAGTCCAGCACCGGCATGGGCGACTACTGGACCACCGGCGGCGTGTCCTACCGCAGCCTGGGCCACCTCCGGCTGGCGGCGGTCCCCGTGACCAACCCGCTGGCGGTTTGGCAGCCGACGTCGGCGAGCGCCGAGGCGCAGGTGCCGTACGCGCCGCCGGGGGCCAACGGCACCCAGTTCCGCGAGGTCCACCCATACGACATGACCGGCACGGTCCTGCCCGGCCCGAGCGGGCCCACCTACGTCGCCCCCGAGGGGGTGATCCAGGGGCGATTCGACCCGTCCCGGCTGCGGGGGTTCGCACCTCTCTCGAAGGTGCCATTGAGCACCTTCTTCCCCCCGACGGTGACCGGCGCGACCCCCGCAGCCCGGGCCACCTTGCACAACAGGCCGCTGGGGCCGACTACCAACATCGCCGGCTACCTGGGCCAGCCGCCGCTGTTCCTCACCACGCTGAAGGCGGCTGCGCCGTTCTTCGACTCCTCCGTCTGGACGGGCCTGTCGCCGCGCAAGGCGCCCGTGGCGGCGATCGAGGTGCGTGTCTCGCGCCTTCACGGCGCTACCAGGGCGTCGATTCGCCGGGTCGAGCAGGTCGCGACCGAGATCGTGCGTGCCACCCACCTCCAAGTCGACATCACCGCCGGCTCGTCGCCCGCCCCCGTCGACATCGCCCTGCCCGCCGGCGGGTTCGGCCAGCCCCCCCTCCAGGTCCAGCAGGGCTGGGTCAAGAAGGGCGTCGCCACCGTGGTGCTGGATGCCGCCAACGCCAAGAACACCGCCCTGTTCGCTCTCATCCTGCTCGCCGCCGCCCTCTTCGTGGCCAACGCCGTGCTCGCCGCCGTCCGTCAACGCCGCGGCGAGATCGCCACCCTCGTCACCCTCGGCTGGGCACGCCGGCACGTCTTCGCCGCCGTGCTCGGCGAGGTCGCCGTCATCGGCATCGCCGCCGGCGTCAGCGGCGCCGCGCTGGCTGGTGCCGTGACCTCCGCCGCCGGCCTGCGCTTCACCGCCCTGAGGGCACTCGCCGTCGTCCCCGCAGCGCTCGCGGTCGCCCTCGCCGCCGGGATCCTCCCCGCCTGGAGAGCCGCCAACCTCACTCCCCTCCAAGGCCTCGCCGCCCCCGTGCGGACTGCCGCCACCAGCCGCCGGGTACGCAGCGTCTCCCACCTCGCCTGGGTGAACCTCACCCGCATCCCCGGCCGCAGCGCCCTCGGCGGCCTTGGGCTGGTCGTAGGCGTCGGCGCCCTCGCCTTCCTCCTCGGCATCCAGACCGCCTTCGACGGCGCCGTAGCCGGCAACGTGCTCGGCAATCACATCGACATCGAGGTCCGAGGCGCCGACTACGCCGCCGTGGCCCTCATCCTGGTCCTCGCCGGCGGGTCGGTCACCGACGTGCTGATCATGAACCTGCGGGAACGCGCCGGCGAGCTCGCCGCCCTTCGCGCCTGCGGCTGGGCCGACTCCAGTCTCCGCCAGTTGGTCGTCACCGAAGGCGTCACCCTCGGCGCCCTGGGCTCCCTCGCCGGAGCCGCCGCCGGCATGGGAGCGGTCACCGCCATCGGCGCCTCCCCGGCGCACGTCGCCGTCGGCACCGCTGCCACCTTCGCCGCCGGCATCCTCGTGTGCGCCGTCGCCGTGCTGCCCGCCCTCGCCGTGTTCACCCGCCAACAGCCCGCCACCGCCCTCGCCCCCGAATGATCCCCCACCCCCCACCCCCCACCCCCGGCCCTCAGCCGGTAGCCGACCGCCGCCCCGCCGGCGCCGGCATCACGCTCAGCGGGGTGACCCGCCGCTACGGCCAGGCCGGTGCTGCCATCACCGCCCTCGACGAGGTCACCGTCAGCATCCAACCCGCCGAGGCCGTCGCCATCATGGGGCCATCAGGGTCGGGCAAGTCCACCCTGTTGCACCTCGTCGGCGCCATGGACCGACCCGACACCGGGACCATCACCGCCGGTGACTACGCCGTCCACGACCTCGACCGCAAAGCCGCCGCCGCCTACCGTCGCCGGGTCGGTTTCGTGTTCCAACGCTTCCACCTCCTCTCCGCCCTCTCCGCCCTCGACAACGTCCTCGCCCCCCTCCTGCCCATGCGCATCCGACCCGACCCCCAACCCAAAGCCGTCGCCCTCCTCGACGCCGTCGGCCTCGCAGGACGCGAACGCTCCACCCCCGCCCAGCTCTCCGGCGGCCAACAACAACGCGTCGCCATCGCCCGCGCCCTGATTAACGACCCCATCGTCGTGCTCGCCGACGAGCCCACCGGCAACCTCGACACCACCACCGGCGCCGACATCATCACCCTCCTACTCGACATGCGAGCCCGCCACGGCACCACCCTGCTCATCGCCACCCACGACCCCACCATCGCTGCCCGCTGCGACCGCACCATCCACCTCGCCGACGGACAAGTCCTCGAACCCACCGAAGGCGGTTGACCCTGTGTAAGGGAAGGTCTCACCGATCAGCACCGGGAGGCCGTGAGGCGGTCGGTGAGCGGCTGCCGGATCGGGTGTCGCCGGTGCGCTTCGACGTTAGGACCCGAGGCAGGAGCCGACTGCGGTAGTCCGCTCGCTGGGATCTTGCCTCCGCGATCGGCGGGGTTCCGGAGGCATACCTGAGTTCGAGTGGGACGAGAACAACGAGCGGAAGCTTCTCGGCAACCACAGCGTCTCAGCGTGGGAGGTCGAGCAGTGCTTCGCCGACCCCCACACCCGGCGTCGACAGGGGTGACGCCGTCCTGATGCTGGGCAAGTCGGACGGTGACCGGATGGTGTTCCTCGGCTACGAGCAGAAGGCCAACGGGGTCGTTCGCGGTTACAGCGCTCGGGAGATGACCGACAAGGAGCGGCGCGGGCATACCGCCAAGACCCACGATGAGCACCGACGGCTGGGATGCACTGCCGGCCGAGGACTGGGGGGCAAGTGGGCCACGCTTCCTGAAGCGGCGATCTGGTGGGGTACGACGCGACGCTATGGGACAAGGTCGTCGGGTCAGATCCCCGTGTTGGGTTCCGCGAAGCGCGGTAACCGACCGGACCAGGCCAGCTCGGGGCCAGCGCTACGCTGAGAGGTAATGAGCCGCACGGTCCATGTCCCTTACACGATCGAGCAGGACGAAGACGGTGTTTGGTGCGCGCACGCGCAACTGCGTCCGGGTGTCGGGGCGCATGGCGAGGGCGAGACGCCGACGGCGGCCATCGGCGATCTGCGCGAAGCCTCGAGCGGGCTCATCGTGGAGCTCGGCCCCCCGGAGGAGCTCACCCTCGACGTCGACGTAGCCTGATGCCGCCGGTGCCCTCGGTCTCCGGCGCTCGGATCGTCCGGGCTCTGGAAAGAGCGGGTTCGCGGACGTACGCAGGTCGAGGAGCCACCACATCATGCGACACCCTGACGGGAGAGCCACGACCGTCCCAGTCCACGCCCGCCGCGATCTTGCCAAGGGAACCCTGCGTGGCATCCTGGCGGACACGGGCCTGAGTATCGAAGACCTCGAGCGGTTGCTCTGAGCCCGACCCTGCGGCAGCAGGAGGGACGCGCGTCACATCAACCAGCCATCCAGGCCGGGCCGGATGGATGCACCGGGCTGCAGCTTGCAGTGCGGATTTGTAGCGTGGCGCAGCGCAGCCGGGCCGGGCTGGCGGGGCAGGGCTCGAACCTGCAACTTTCGGATCCAAAGTCCGACGTTCTGCCAGTTGAACTACCCGCCATGGCGGCCTCACCAGAGTCGCACATGGGCAGGCGACCGGGTTGGTAGAACGTAGACGATGAACCAGGGACCGGCCTTCGCCCCCAGCCGGACGCTCTCGGCGGTCGTGCTCGCCGCCGGGGAGGGCACCCGCATGCGCTCGGAGCGGCCCAAGCCGCTGCACCGGCTGTGCGGTCGGCCAATGCTGCTGCACGTGCTGCACGCGCTCGCCGGCCTCGGTCTCGACCGGGTGGTGGTCGTCGTCGGCCACGGCGGGGAGCGCGTCGTCAAGGCGGTGGCGGAGGAGGCACCGCCCGGGCTGCCGGTCGAGTTCGTCGAGCAGCGGGTGCAGCGCGGCACCGGCGACGCCGTGTCGGTGGCCATGACCGTGCTCGACGACGACCCGGAGGAGGGCGACGTACTCGTGCTCCCCGGCGACGCCCCGCTGCTTCGCACCGCCACCCTGGTGCAGCTGGTGGCCGTGCACCAGGCCACCGAGGACGCCGCGACGCTCCTCACCGCCCGGATGGGGGACCCGACCGGCTACGGCCGCGTGCTGCGCGGCCGCAGCGGAGGCGTCGCGCGGGTGGTCGAGCAGGCTGACGCCACCGCCGACGAGGCGGCCATCGAGGAGGTCAACACGTCGGTGTACGTGTTCCGCCGGTCTGTCGTCGCCCCCGCCCTGCGCCGCCTCAGCCCCGACAACGCCCAGGGCGAGTACTACCTCACCGATGTCGTCGCCGTCCTCCACGACGCCGGCTACACCGTCGGCGCGGTCGCGGTCGCCGACCCGGAGGAGGTCGCCGGCGTGAACGATCGTGTCCAACTGGCGCGCGTCGAGGCGGAGCTGCGCCGGAGGGTCAACGCCGGCTGGCTCACCCGCGGGGTGACCATGGTCGACCCCGACAGCACCTACCTGGACGTGACGGTCGAGGTGGCCTCCGACGCGTGCATCTACCCGGGCACGCTGCTGCAGGGGCGGACCACCGTCGCCGGCGGGGCCGAGCTCGGCCCCAACACCCACCTCGCCGACTGCCGTGTCGGGCCGCGCGCCGTGGTGGCCGCCACCGTCGGGCGCGGCGCCGACATCGGCGCCGACGCCCACGTCGGCCCGTGGGCCTACCTGCCACCCGGCTCGAGGGTGGCCCCCGGCCGGGTGACCGGTCCCAACTTCACTGCTAGCGTCGCCGAGGAAGGCACCGGGCCGAGCGGAGCGCACCCATGATGGAGCTGGTCACCACCCGCAAGTTGCACCTGCTCTCGGGCCGCACCCACCCGGCCCTCGCCGAGGCCATTGCCGCCCGGCTGAACGTGCCCCTCGGGGATGCCCACCTGGTCGACTTCGCCAACGGCGAGGTCCGTCCCCGCTTCGCCGATTCGGTCCGGGGCGCCGACGTGTTCGTCCTCCAGTCGCACGGGCGCACCGCCGGGAGGTCCATCAACGACTCCCTCGTCGAGCAGTGGATCATGATCGACGCCGCCAAGCGGGCGTCGGCCAAGCGGATCACCGCCGTCTGCCCGCACTACGGCTACAGCCGCCAGGATCGCAAGTCCAAGAGCCGCGAGCCGATCACGGCCCGCATGGTCGCCGACTTCTTCCTGACGGCCGGTGCCGATCGCATCATCTCCGTCGACCTGCATGCCGGGCAGATCCAGGGGTTCTTCAACGGACCGGTCGACCACCTGACCGCCGTCCCCCTCCTCACCGACTACCTCCGGACCAACGCGCCGAGCGGCGACTTCGTCATGGTCTCCCCCGACACCGGCCGGTCGAAGGTGGCCGAGCAGGCCGCCCGCTACGCCGGCACCGACATCGACGTGGCGTCGGTGTACAAGCGCCGGGGCAAGGACAGCGTCAACCAGGTCGAGGCCTTCGACGTGATGGGCGAGGTCGAAGGCCGCCACTGCGTGCTCATCGACGACATGATCGACACCGCCGGCACCATCTGCGCCGCCGCCGACCTGCTCGTGGCCAAGGGCGCCACCGAGATCTGGGCGATGGCCACCCACGCCATCCTCTCCGACCCGGCCGTCGACCGCCTGAAGAACTCGGTGGTCTCCCGGGTCGTCGTCACCGACACCCTCCCCCTGCCGCCGGAGAAGCAGATCGACAAGATCGAGGTGGTCTCGGTCGCACCCATCCTCGCCGAGGCGATCGACGCCGTCTTCACGGACCGCTCGGTGTCCGCCATCTTCGGCGGCGAGAACCAGACCTGACGCTGCCACTACACTCGTCGGGCCATGCCTGAGATCACTGTTGCAGCGGAGCCGGGCCGACCGACCGGGAGCGCGGCGTCCCGCCGGCTGCGTGCCGCCGGCCGTATCCCCGCCGTCGTCTACGGCCACAGCGTCGAGGCGACGCCGGTGTCGGTGGACGGGCGCGACCTGCGCAGCGCCCTCTCCGGCGCGAGCGGCGTCAACCAGCTGCTGTCGCTCGACGTGGCCGGCACCCGCCACCTCGCGCTGGCCCGGGTGCTGCAGCGCCACCCGGTCCGCGGGACCGTCACCCACGTCGACTTCCAGGTCGTCAGCCGCGACGAGGTGGTCTCGGCCGAAGTGCCGGTCGTCCTCGTCGGCGAGGCCCGGGCGGTGGAACAGGAGAAGGGCATGCTCCAGCACCCGCTCACCTCTCTCACCATCCACGCCCGTCCAGGCTCGATCCCGACCGCGATCGAGGTGGACGTGAGCGGCCTCGCCATCGGCGACGCCGTCCGGGTCGGCCAGCTACGGCTGCCATCCGGGGTGACCACCGACATCGACCCCGAGGAGCCCGTCGTGGTCGCCGCCGGCTCGTCGGTCACCGGCGAGGAGGCCGAGGCGGATGCCGCCTCTGCCACCGGGGCGGTCCCCGACGAGGCGGCCGCCGCCGGGGAGGGCTGACCGGCGCTCCGACGTCAGCGGACGGGGACCGCGGCGGACCTCCTGGCCGTCGGTCTCGGCAACCCGGGCAAGGAGTTTGCCGGCACCCGCCACAACGCCGGGGCGGACACCATCGAGCGGATCGCCACCCGCCACGGCCAGCACCTGCGCGGCGGGCGCTACAACTCGCTCGTCGCCGAAGCGGTCGTCGGTGGCCGCCGCCTCGCCCTGGCCGTGCCCATCACCTACATGAACGAGTCCGGCCTGGCTGTCGCCGCCCTCGTGCGCCGCTACGGCATCGAGGACCTCGCCGGGCTCGTGGTGGTCCACGACGAGCTGGACCTTCCCGTCGGCAAGATGCAGGTGAAGGCGGGCGGCGGTCTCGCCGGCCACAACGGGCTGCGTTCCATCAAGGCGCACCTGCGCTCGGAGGCGTTCACCCGGGTGAGGATCGGGATCGGCAAACCACCCGGCGGAAAGGACCATGGTGCCGACCACGTCCTGCGACCGCCCGGCAGGAGGGAGAGGACGGAACTGGACGTGACCATCGAGGCGGCCGCCGACGCCGTCGAGTGGGTCCTCGCCGAGGGCGTCGTTGCCGCCCAGAACCGGTTCAATGGGTGAAGACGTGACCGCCCCGCTCCAGCCACTCCTGCGCCTGTTGCGCAGCGACCCGACCTTCGGCGACCTCGGCGGGCTCCGCTCCGCCGTCGTCGCCGTGCCCGAGGCGGCGCGCGGCCTTGCCGTCGCCGGCATGGCCGAGGCCGCCCGGCGCCGGCCGGTGCTCGTCGCCGTGCCCACCGTCGCCGACGCCGAACGGCTGGCCAATGACCTGACCGCCTTCCTCGGCTCCGACCAGGTTGAGCTGTTCCCGGCGTGGGAGACCCTGCCGTTCGAGCGCGTCAGCCCGGGCCTGGAGACCATGGGCCGGCGCCTCAGGGTGATGTGCCGGATCCAGGGCGACCCGGCTCCCCGCGTCGTGGTCGCCCCGGTGCGCGCCCTGCTGCAACGCCTCGGACCGCACGTGGAGGAGCTCGAGGCCGTCGTCGTGCGCCGGGGTGAGCAACTGGACCCCCAAGAGCTCGTCGCCCGCCTCGTCGGCCTCGGCTACCGGCGCGAGTACCAGGTGGAGCACCGCGGGGAGATCGCCGTGCGAGGCTCGATCGTCGACGCCTACGGCTCGACGGCCGACTGCCCGATCCGCATCGACCTGTGGGGCGACGAGGTCGACCGGCTCACCGAGTTCAGCGTCGCCGACCAGCGATCCACATCCGACATCGACGAGGCGGAGCTGTGGCCGTGCCGGGAGCTGCGCCCCACCGACGAGATCCGCGAGCGCGCCGGACGGCTCGTTACCGGCGCGCCGTGGGGCCGGGAGCAGTGGGAGCGCCTCGCCGACGGCCAGGTCTTCGACGGTATGGAGTCGTGGCTGCCCTGGCTCACCCCCGAGGAGCGGCTCCTGCCCGACCTGCTCCCAGACCGCGGCCTCGTGCTGCTCGTGGAGCCTCGGAGGATGCGGGACCGTGCCGCCGAACTGCTCGGGGAGGAAGCCGCCCTGGCCTCCGCCCTGGCACAGACGTGGGGAGCGGAGGGCGTGGACTTTCCCCCCCTCCACCTGCCCTTCGACCAGCTCCTCGCCCACACCGGTGCTGCGGCGTGGAGCGTCGTGCCGGCGCCCGAGGGGCCCGGCGCCACCGTCGTCGCCGCCACCGCCTGGGACCCCGTGGTCGTCGACGGCGACCGCCTCGTCTCCCGTCTCCGGGAGCTCGTCGCCGACCGCTACCGCGTCACCGTCTGCGCCGAGGGCAAGGGCAGCGGCGCCCGCCTCGCCGCCCTCCTCGGCGAGCACGGCTTCTCCGCCCCGCTCGTCGACGACGACGGCGGACACGACCTGACCGCCCCCGGCGTCCGGGTCGTCGTCGCGCCGCTCGAGCGAGGCTTCGTGTACCCGGCGGTCAAGCTCGCCGTCCTCGCCGAGGGTGACCTCACCGGCCGGCGGCGCACCCACCGCCGGCCCCGCCAGCGCGCCAGGGCACCCGAGACGTTCTTCGACGACATGAAAGCGGGCGACTACGTCGTGCACTACCAGCACGGCGTCGGCCGCTTCGGCGGGATGGTCCGCCGCTCGATCGGCGGCGTCGAACGCGACTACCTCGTCCTCGAGTACCGGGCGGGCGACAGGCTGTACGTCCCGTCCGACCAGGTCGACCTGCTGCGGCCGTACTCGGGCGGGGAGAGCCCGACGCTCAGCCGGCTCAACGGGAGCGACTGGCAGAAGACCAAGTCCCGCGTCCGGGCGGCGGTCCGGGAGATCGCCCAGGAGCTCGTCGTGCTGTACCAGAAGCGGGTCAGCTCGCCGGGCCACCTCTTCGGCGCCGACACGCCGTGGCAGCGGGAGATGGAAGCGTCGTTCCCCTACGACGAGACCCCCGACCAGCTGCGCGCTATCGCCGACGTGAAGGCTGACATGGAGGCGCCGGCGCCGATGGACCGGCTCGTGTGCGGCGACGTCGGGTTCGGCAAGACCGAGATTGCCATCCGCGCGGCGTTCAAGGCCGTGCAGGACGGCAAGCAGGCCGCCGTCCTCGTGCCCACGACGCTGCTCGCCTCGCAGCACTACCAGACCTTCTCGGATCGCTTCGCCGGCTACCCCGTCCGGGTCGAGATGCTGTCGCGCTTCCTCACCCCTGCGCAGGCCGAGCAGGTGATCGACGGCCTTGCCGCCGGCGCCGTGGACGTCGTCATCGGGACCCACCGGCTGCTCACCGGGGATGTGCGGTTCAAGGACCTCGGCCTGCTGGTCGTCGACGAGGAGCAACGCTTCGGCGTGAGCCACAAGGAGGCCATCAAGAAGCTCCAGACCGACGTGGACGTCCTCACCCTCACCGCCACGCCCATCCCCCGGACCCTCGAGATGAGCCTCACTGGCATCCGGGACCTCACCCTGCTGCAGACGCCGCCGGCCGAGCGCCAGCCGATCCTCACCTACGTCGGCGAGTACGACGAGCGGGCGGTGTCCGAGGCCATCCGCCGCGAGCTGCTCCGGGAGGGGCAGGTGTTCTTCGTCCACAACCGGGTGGCGGACATCGAGAAGGTCGCCGCCGAGGTGAGGGGCCTCGTGCCGGAGGCGCGGGTCGCCGTCGCCCACGGGCAGATGGACGAGGGGGCGCTGGAGAAGGTCGTGTTCGACTTCTGGGAGGGTCGCTACGACGTGCTCGTGTGCACGACGATCATCGAGTCGGGCATCGACATGCCGACGGTCAACACCCTCGTCGTGGACCGGGCGGACCGGCTCGGGCTCGGCCAGCTCCACCAGTTGCGGGGCAGGGTCGGCCGAGCCGGCCAGCGGGCGTACGCCTACCTGCTGTTCCCACCCGACGCCGCTCTCTCCGAGGAGGCCTACGAGCGGCTCCGTACGATCGGCGAGCACACCGAGCTCGGGTCGGGGTTCAAGATCGCGATGCGCGACCTCGAGATCCGCGGTGCCGGCAACCTCCTGTCGGCCGACCAGTCCGGCCACATCGCCGCCGTCGGCTACGACCTGTACGTGCAGATGGTCAGCGAGGCGGTGGCAGAGCTCAAGGGCGAGGAGCTGCGCGAACCGGCCGAGATCAAGCTGGACCTGCCGGTCACCGCCAACCTGCCGGCCGACTACGTGGAGCGGGAGGACCTGCGGCTCGAGGCGTACCGCCGCCTGGCGACGGTCGCCACCCACACAGAGGTGGACGACATCCGCTCGGAGTGGCTGGACCGCTACGGGCCGCTCCCACCGCCGGCGGGCGCCCTCCTCGACATCGGGCACCTCCGGGCGGAGTGCGCACGCGTCGGGCTGCGGGAGGTGGCGGTCGTGAAGGGCAGCGGTGGCGGCATGGGCTCGGCGGCCTACACCGCGCGGATGCAGCCCCTGGTGCTCAAGGCCTCGGAGCGGGTGCGCCTGGCGCGGCTCTGGCCCAAGGCGGTGTACAAGGAGGACGGCGGGCAGCTCGTCGTGCCCCTACCCCGGGGCGCCCAACCGGCCGCCGACCTCGCCAAGCTGCTCGCCGACCTGGTGACGAGGGTGCCGGAG
>JAJZJY010000891.1 GCA_021809885.1 Actinomycetes bacterium | reverse complement strand
CCCGCCGCGATCCACCAGAGCACCCTGGGGCCGTCCCCCAGGCCCCGGCGGGCGATGGCGATCGCGGACCCCAGGACCACGGCCCAGTACCCGGTCGTGCCAACTCCGGCGGCCACGAGCGCAACCCAGCACAGCAGGTCCGCCAGCACGCCGGCTGCATCGGTGGCATAGGCCCCGGCGGCAATGCCGGCTCCGAGGAGGGCGGCGGGGGCGAGGAACCAGCCCCCGTCGAGGGCACCGGACCGGCCTGGGCGCGAGACCGACACGGAGAAGCGGGCGACGAACAACGCGGCGCTCAGTCATGCCAGGGCCCGAGGCCGATACCGAGGGCAAAGGCGGGTCCTGGCTACGCGCTGAGGCCACTCGCGACAACCGTCAGGCCCAGGGACACGGTGAGCACCCCGGCGTGCTCACCGGGTGGTCCGATCCTCGTCCAGGCCCACAGCGGGAGTCGAAGCTCGCGACGATGGCGAATGACGCCTCGTCCAGCGATCCATCCGGCCGCGACCACCGCCAGCCACAGCAACGGGCGCGTGGCGCCGGGGAGGCCATAGGCTCCGGCCAGCTGCGCAGCGCCCCCCGTCGCCATCACTGCCCCGTAGGGAAGCCCGTGGCGCAATGCCTGCTGCGTCACTTGATGTCGCGACTCGCCCGCCTGCAGCCCGACGAATGAGGTCACCGATCACCCCCTACGGCAGGGGCCGGCACCTCGCCCGGAACGAAGCTGTCGAGCTCGAAACGGAGATGCCCCTCGGTCGGGGACTGGATTGGCAGGAACGCGGCCTCCCGTACTCGCCGTGCGGTCGGGCTCGACGCCCGGTACCCACGTCCACCCGCTACCCGAAGCTCGACGTCGACCGCCTGCTGCGCCATCTTCGCTACCTCCAGACGGTGCGTCACCACCGCCTGCGTCGGGCCCAGCTCCCCGATGAGCTGCTGGTGGCGGACGCTGAGCGTGTCGAGGAGCGCACGGAGGTGGTCGTGCTCGATCCTGAATAGCGTCCGAAGCGATTGCGAGCACTGCGCGTTTTCCGTCGGGGTCGGCGGCTCCCACCACCACGAGAAAGCCCTCGGCGAAGAGGTTGGACGCCCAACGCGCTGCGCCGTCGATGACGAGGGCTCCCCCGTCGTGGCGGAACCCGACGCCGAGATCAGCGAGGCCCACGAGGTGCTGCATCGCAGGTGCCATGGCCGTCGAGCCGATCCTCTCGGCCTGCTGCAAGCGTGGCACCTCGGCCCACAGCACGGCTGAGCTCGACAGCGACAGGTACTCGGCCACCACCGTGTGCGCCCACGTGCTGAACGCCGAGGCGAGACAGTGGCGAGCGACGCGCTCGATGACGGCACAGCTGACAGCAAGGTCCGGGTGGGCGAGCAGGCCGTGGTCAGCGAGGCGCCGTAGCCCGTCGAGGACATCCGCGGTGCCTCGATCGACCGCCTCGGCGCGCTCGGCGAAGTACGCATCGAGGCCGTCGGGAAGGGTGCCGCTGTCCGCCGTCATCTCGACAGTCACGGCTGGGGCGACGCCACCGTGGCGTCGGAAGGAGGGGCGAGACGATGGAGGCGGTCGATCCGCGTGGAGACGACCGCTCGGGCTCGCACCACCGGCGCGTCATCGGGGGCGTCGTAGAGGCATAGGCACTTCCCCATGTCCTCGCGCACGTAGGTGCGCAAGAAGCTGACCTCGGGGACCTGGTCGTAGAGGGGAGCCTTCTCCTTCTTCCGGGCCAGGTACGTGTCCATGTCGAGACCAGCGGGGAAGTCCCACTCGACCAGATGGCTCGCCCGGCCGCCAGCCCGTGCACGCACCTCGTCGAGGGTTGCGCCGACCAGTCGCACCGCTGCCGGCTTGCTCTGGGAGGCACCGATGCCGGCGATGGCGGCGGTGAGGCGGGCGGGTCGACGCCTTCAGCGACGAAGAAGATCCGGGCGAGGTCCTGGCTCACCTGCACCTCGACCACTCGGCCTCCTGCCGTGATTGCCGCAGGACTGAGCCGTTCGACAAGGGCCGCGACGAGGCTTCGCTCGTCGGTGCCGGTGGTGATCTCCGTCAGGTGCACGGCCATGGTCCACTCCTCGAAGTTCCAATAGATGACCGAAATAGTCATGTTTAGCATTACCAGCCCTGGAGCGATCGTGCAAGCGAGTGGATCAGTGGCCTGGTGCCGGTACGGCGGACACCTCTCGACGTGGCGTGACGTCAGCGCGAGATCGTGATGGCGGCCAGGACGACGACACCGAGGGTGTCGGCAGCCATCAGAAGGCGCAGTGCGGTCGCGACGTGCCGGCCTCGGCGCACCGCAGCTCGGGCGACGGGGTCGGCGGGTGTGTTCATGGACCTCCCGCGCAGGGTCCCCATGGCCCGAGCCTGTGCCATCCCTGCCGCCGACGCCAGCACGAGGAGCCCCGCCAGTGCGACGGCTGCATCGATCGTGGCCGACCAGGTGGACGGCGGCCAGGCCATGGCGAGCCCCACCCCGATGGCGACGAGGAGCGCGGTCGTGCCGACGATCGCGT
>JAJZJY010000890.1 GCA_021809885.1 Actinomycetes bacterium | reverse complement strand
GGTTGAAGCTTTCGGGGGTTTCCGGCTGGCCCGGTTCCATGCCGTAGAGGCGGACGTAACCTCCCAGCAGGAAGAGCCGGAAGGCGTACAGCGTACCTCCGGCCTCGAAGCCGAAGAGGCGCGGGCCGAAACCCACCGAGAACTCCTCGACCTTGACGCCGGACGCCTTGGCGACGATGAAGTGACCGAACTCGTGGATGACGACGAGGCCAACCAGGATGACGATGAAGAGCAAGGCTGTCATCGTCCCTCTCGCCTCCGTAACACGTTTTCCGCGGTGGCCCGCGCCCACCTGTCGCTCGCATGCAATGCTCCGAGATCGGGGTTCGCCACCGGCGTGTGTGCCTCCAGCACCGTCTCGACCACCGGAACGATCTCGGTGAAGGGTAGTTCATCAGAGAGGAAAGCGGAGACCGCCACCTCGTTGGCCGCGCAGAGCACGGCCGGCATCGTGCCGCCTATTGTACCCACCTCGCGACAGAGCCGCAAGGAAGGGTAGCGCGCCGCATCGGGCCGGCGGAAGGTGAGTTCCGCGAGATCCTCGGGCTCCAGGGGAGGCAGGGCGTCGATCGGGAGCTCGGGGTGGGTCAGGGCCTGCTCGATCGGCAGCATCATGTCGGGCCGGGCCAGAGCGGCATAGAGCGCCCCGTCGCGGGTCTCGAGAAGCGCGTGCACCATCTGGGTCGGATGGATCCAGACATCGATCGCCTCGAGCGGCAGGCCGAACAGCACATGCGCCTCGAGCACCTCGATGCCCTTGTTCATCAGCGTGGCGGAGTTGATGGTGACGAGCTGGCCCATGCTCCAGTTCGGGTGGCGCAAGGCGTCCTGGGGCCTGGCGCCCGGCAGGCGGTCGAGCGGCCAGTCCCGGAGCGCCCCGCCGGACGTCGTGATGATCAACCGGCGGACGTCCTCGTGCCGGCGTCGCAGGAGCAGCTGGAACGCCGCCGCGTGCTCGGAGTCCACAGGCACCAGATTGCCTTGCGTGACGGCACCCGCAAGGAGCTCCCCGCCCGCGATGATGGACTCCTTCGTGGCGGCGGCGACCCGCCGCCCCGCCCTCAGGGCGGCCAGCATCGGCGGCAGGCCGTCAAAGCCGTTCACAGCCACGACGACCGCGTCGGCCCCGGGCCAGAGCGCCAGCTCCTGCAAGGCATCGATCCCCGCCACACGGCGGCCGACGCCGGGCCGGTCGTCGCCCTCCTGGAAGGCGTAGGCCTCCGGCCGGAATTCGTCGACGACCCTCCACAGCCGGTCGCCACCGTGCCATGCCGATACGGCCAGCACGCGATGTCCACGCCGTCTCGCGATCTCCAGGGTCTGACTGCCGATCGATCCGGTTGCACCCAGCACGACGAGATTCACGCCTGCGCCTCCCCGAGATATGCCGCCCAAGCCGTCGCCACCAGGATGGGACCCGCCGCGAACCCGACCACGCCAAACAGCCTGAGCCCCACATACATGCTGCCGAGTGCCACGAGAGGGTGCAAGCCCACCCGACCGCCGACCAGCCTGGGCTCCAGAACCGGCCGCACGAGGGATGTGAGCAGCAGCACGACGCCGAGCCGAAACGCCAGTCCGACGTTGCCGAAGAGCGCTTCGAGAATCGCCCAGGGCGCCAGCACCGTCGCCGGGCCGAGCCCTGGCGCCACGTCGAGGAGCCCCACGCCGATCGCGGCCAGAAGCGCGTACGGCGCCCGCACGACCGCCAGGCCGAGCGCCGTCACGCTGGCCGTCACCGACGCGAGGACCAGCTGCACCCGCAGGTAGTTGACGGTGGCCCGCCATGCCACATGCCCCAGGCGCCCGGACGTGCCGACCAGCTCGGGCAACCGCGTGGCGATGCCCTGCGCCAGCTGCGGCCGGTCACGGGCCAGGAGGTACGCCCCGACCACCGAGACGATCGTGGCCAAGGCGATGTCCGGGAGCTGCGCCGCCACGTGGACCGCACCCTGCGAGAAGCTGCCAAGGAGGTTCGCGGACATCTTTGGCGGCGGCCCGAGGACGGCCTGCGGCCATATGGCCGCGATCTCGCGCGAGAGCGCTGCGATGGCGGTGGGCAGCAGCGCCGAGAGGCGCCAGGTCTCGAGGACCGCTGCGCGCACCAGCCAGAACGCCCCCAGGAGAACCAGGGTGCCCAGCGATCCGAGCGCCGCCATGGCCCCCACGGATCGCGGCAGCCCACGCATGCTGAGCCGCTCGACGAGCGGCTCGACGATCGCGGCGAGCATCAGGGCCAGCAGGAGCGGATAGGTCACGGGCAAGGCGAAGCGAAGCGCTAGGTAGCCTGTGAGCAGAACGAGCAGCCCACGGACCAGGGCCATCCGACCCGCCTCCCGCCGCGGCCACTACCTGAGGAGATAGTATAGGGCGGGCAGGGCGAACAGAAGGGAATCGATACGATCGAGGAGGCCGCCGTGGCCCGGCATGAACCGGCCTGAGTCCTTGGCGTTGGCCCAGCGCTTGATGGCGGACTCGCCGAGATCGCCGATCGACGACAAAAGGCCGGCCGCCAGTCC
>JAJZJY010000889.1 GCA_021809885.1 Actinomycetes bacterium | reverse complement strand
CAGGTGCTGCCGCACCGCGTTGTGGTTCAGCCGGACGAAGTCGGTCAGCTCTGCTACGCCAACCGGGCCAGGAGCCTCGGCGACGTAGCGGAACAGGCGGTGACGGGTCGGGTCGCCCAGCGCCCGAGCCTCCCGCTGCAGCTCCTCTTCCACCATCTCGCACCTTCCCACAGTCAATCTTCTAGTGTACACCTGAACAAACGCTCACCCGTTCCGCGGCGTGCCACCATCGGTTCTGCGGCTTCGCCTTGCTCGGTTCGCTCACCGCGCGCGCCGTGGACTATCGGCCGCGGCGCTGTCTCCTCAGCGGGCGATGCCACCTGGAGCTCGCATCCCGCTGGATCCACGTCGTGGTCGACTCGTACTGCTTCACCCTGGCGAGGACCGCCGGGCCGATCTCCCCGGAGCCCCGGAAGTGCAATTGGTACCAGCAGCACCCAAAGCACGCGTCCACCTGGCCGAGGAACAGGCACTGGCTGGACGACCGGGCAGCCAGCCATCCCAGCACGGTCGCACCATCCCGCACCTCCAGCCAGACACGGGTGCCGTCGGCAAATTCGATGAGCTCGTCTCCGAGGATGCCGGCCCTCACCGAGGCAACGGGGACTCGGCGAGCGCGTCGATGTCCACACCTTCGGCGACCACTGCCGCGACCTGTGCCGCCGCCCTTGCGTCGTCGGCTTCGAGGAGTCCGGCGAGGTCTCCGTGGTCGGCGAAGGCGAGAAGCGTCTTCTCGGGCATAGTGTCGACGGTGTCGGGGGCCACCAGGTTGGCGACGTAGTAGTCGTCGGGCAGTCCGGGGTCTTTCGCCGAGGTGGACGCCCACAGCAGCGGCTGGGGCCGAGCTCCGGCTGCCTCCAGGCTGGCCCACCGTTTCCCTGAGAGAAGCTCGCGGTAGGAGGCGTAGGCCCTCTTCGCCATGGCGAGACCGAGCGAGGCGTGCAGGTGGGCGGAGAGCAGCGGATCGGCGCCCTTGTCCCAGCGGGACACGAAAACCGAGGCCACCGACGGCACCTCGAGGTGCTCTCCTTTGGCCAGGCGGCGTTCCAGCGCTCGCAGGTACGCCTCGGCGGCACGGAGGTACTGCGCGTCCGAGAACAACAAGGTCACGTTGACCCCGATACCGGCGCTGACCGTCTCCTCTATCGCCGTGAGCCCTTGGGGAGTGCCGGGGATCTTGACGAGCAGGTTCGGAAAGCCGGCCTCGTCGCGCAATCGTCAGGCGAGCGTCGCGGTGGCCGACGCGTCGTAGGCAAGATCGGGCGGGACCTCGACCGACACATAGCCGTCCACGCCGGAGGTCTGCTCCCACGTCGGCTGGAGGAGGGAGGCGGCAGCGCGCAGGTCCTCGAATGCGACGGCGTAGACGAGGTCTTGCGGATCGGTGACGCCCTCGTTGCGATGATGGCGTAGCGACCCGTCGTAGTCGTGGCTCGCCGCCATGGCATGGCCGAGGATCGTGGGGTTGGAGGTGAGGCCCGTCACCGCCAGTTCTTCGACGTAACGGGCGAGCGTGCCCGACGAGAGCATGACCCGGTTGATGCTGTCGATCCAGATGCTCTGGCCTGCCGACGCTAGCCGCTCAACTGGGGTGACCACGGGGTTCGCTGCCGGTTCGGTGCGCTCATCGTAGGTCCCGAGCCGTCACGATGTGCCCATGCTTCTTCGATCGTCAGGCCGAGGCCCAGCGCTCTTCGTCGAGGGCCCGCTTGACCTCAGGGTAGGCCGTGCTCATGCAGCACGGGCACGACTCATACCAGCGGCGCATACCCTCGTCGATCTTCGGGTGCTCATGACCCGATGGGGCGGATCCCGGTGTCTCGTCTCGTGCCATGCGATCTGCTTCGAGAGCTTCCGGCAGCCTCGCGCGGCATGCCTCCAACGGAGACTAGTTTAGCTCCTCTTCACTAGAGAAACGAAACCCATCTTCTCTGGGTCCTGCCTCACCCTTGCCTCACGCGATGAGCGGGTCGACGGCTTCGGCGTCGACGTCGAGGTCGCTCACCGCCTTCGCCGCCACGGAGGGGTCGAGCTCCTCCGAACCGGCGAGGGCGCCGAAGGCGGCGAGCGCCACGTGGGAGGCATCGACCTCGAAGTGGCGGCGCAGCGCCTGTCCTACAAGAGAAGCTCCCCGGTCATTCCGGCGCGATCACCCACATTCATGCCGGAAGACCCCCAAATAAGGGGTCGGAGCCCGAAACCGGACACCAGAACTTGGAGAACTTTCCGGCGACGGTCTGCGGTCGGCGTCGGGCCGTGCGGAACCGGCGCCAGTGGCGCGGGGCATGGGTGGTCCGCCCAGCCAGGCCACCACCCGGGCCTCCGCCCGCCGCCGGCGGTGACGGACCGAGTCGACGGCCATCCCCAGCAGCGACGCGGCTTCGGCCAGGCTCATCCCACCCAGGCGGGTGTCGCCGATCAGCGCCGCGTCGCCGGCTTCGATCACCCCTTCGGCCAACGCCTCGGCCTCGATGTCGGCCGCCTTGTGCGGGCACACGTCGCACAGGCCCGAGGTGGCC
>JAJZJY010000888.1:2235-2519 GCA_021809885.1 Actinomycetes bacterium | reverse complement strand
GACACCAGCTCGGCTGCGGCGGCCTCGTGGCGGGCATGACCCTCGGCGGCGGCCCGAACGGCACCCACACGCCGTGCGACACCGTCGGCGAGTCCTGCGTGGTGGGACAGCATCGCCTCGAGGGCTCCGGCGTCGGTGTCGATGGTGGTCATGGTGCGCTCCCCTTCTCTTTCTCTTTTCGTTCGCTTCGTGCCCACTCGGGTTGTTCGCTTCGTGCCCACTCGGAAGGCTCTCCTTGGAATATATCTCTAGCATATAGTAGAGGAAAGGCCATCAAGAGCAGG
>JAJZJY010000888.1:0-2225 GCA_021809885.1 Actinomycetes bacterium | reverse complement strand
GGGGAAAGCAGGGGATGCGCCCGGGGTCGGGTAGGGGCGCGGTCGGGTTGCAAACCGGTCACCTGCACCCCGACCGTGACGGCGGAGATCCTCACGGCCTCCGCCTGGATCGGCAGCCTCGCGTGCTCGGCGGTCGTCCCCGCAGGGCGTCCGATGCACGAAGAGAAGAACAGCGCGGGCGCTGGATGAGCGGATGCTGGATGAGCGGATGCTGATCGAAGTGCAGCGCTAGTCGTTCCCGGCGTGCCGCGCCAGCCAGGGTCTTCGCGCCAGGTCGGATCCCGCAGATGGCGCCGGGCTGGCCGACCCCACGGATCTCGCTCAGTGCTCGCTCAGTGCTCGCTCAGAGGTCGGGGAGGTCGGGGAAGGTCGGGGAGGCCGGGGGAGGTCGGGGCGGTCGGGGAGGCCGGGGAGGCCGGGGAGGTCGGGGAGGCCCTCCCAAAGATCCGGGAGCTGCCGAGCCAGACGACGCAGCTCCTCCAGGTGGAGCGCCGACAAGGCCGCCAGCCGGTCCTCGCCGCTCGGCGTCAGGTGCAGCCGGACCACTCGATGGTCGTTGTCGTCCCGCACGCGTCGCAGCAGCCCGGCCGCCTCGGCGCGATCGACGAGGCCCACGACGCTGTGGTGGCGCAGAAGCAGGGAGTCTGCGACGTCGCTGACCTTCGGCCCCTGAGGGTCGTCGTGGCCCCGCACCGCGAGCAGCAACTGGTGCTGCGCCGGGGTCAGACCTGCCGCTCTCGCCTGCGCCTCGCTCCAGTGCTGGAAGCGACGCAGCCCGGTGCGCAGCGCGAGGAGCCGGCGGTAGACGTCATCGGGCAGTGACCGTTGCGACGTCGACGCGCTGCTCATCGAGCCGCCACTATGACCTTGTCGTGAGCCGCCGCGCACGCGGCACGCCTTCCCCCATGTCGCCTGATGTCGCATCATGCTGCCAAAGGTTAGTATCGTTCTACGATGTATATGACCGACGCGGACCAGGGGGTGAGCCTGGGTACGACCCGCCGACGACTCGCCGTGCTGGCCGGGGCGGGACTGGTGCTGGGCGGGGTGGGCGGGGTCGCCGCCGACGTCGTGGTCCACATGGTCGCCCTCATCAGCAACTTGGCGCTGCTGCACCGCTTCGGCTGGCAGCTGCCGGATCTGCGTCACTACCACCCGTCCCCGCTGCTCCTGGCAGTGGCTGTCGGCGGCGCGCTGGTGGTGATCGGTCTCGCCCGGTGGAGCCCCATCATCAGAGGGCACGGCATCCCCGAGTCGCTCGAGGCGATCTTGTTCCGCGACAGCCGGGTCCAGCCCCGTGCCGCGCTGGCCAAGCCGGTGTCTGCGGCCGTCGCCATGGGCACCGGCGGGCCGTTCGGCGCGGAGGGGCCCATCATCGTGACCGGGGCCTCGGTCGGCTCCCTGCTCGGCCAGCTCGTCCCGGTGAGCCCAGCCGAGCGCCGCATCCTGCTCGCTGTCGGGGCCGCTGCGGGCATGGCCGGCGTGTTCGCCACCCCGGTGGCGGCCGTGGTGCTCGCTTTCGAGCTGCTGCTGTTCGAGCGGTCGCTGCGGGCCCTGGTCCCGCTGGTGCTGGCCACGTCGGTGGCTACCGCCCTTCACGACGTGCTGCTCGCGCCCCACCCGCTCTTCGCCGTCGTCCACCCGCTCGCCTTCCACGTCGCCCAGCTGCCGCTGTTCGCCGTCCTCGGCCTTCCCGCCGGAGCCCTCGCCGTCGTGCTCAACCGAGGACTGTTCGCGGTCGAAGCCGGGTTCCGCCGGCTGCCGATCCCCGAGTGGGCCCACCCCCTCGTCGGGGCTCTGGGCTTCGGGGCCGTCGGCCTGGCCGTGCCCGGCTCGCTCTCCGTCGGGTACTGGGCCATCACCGACGCCGTCAACGGCCGCTTCCTCATCGGCGCGGCCGCGGTCCTCTTCGCCGGCAAGATGGCCTCGTGGTGGATCGGGCTCGGGTCCAACACCTCCGGCGGCACCCTGGCCCCGATGTTCCTGGTCGGAGCGACCATGGGCGAGATGGTCGGCATCGGCTTCGCCCACGCCTTCCCCGCGGCCCACATCCAACCCGGCGCCTTCGCCCTGGTCGGCATGGGCGCGACGTTCGGGGTGGGAGCCCGGGCCCTGCTCACCGGCGCGGTGTTCGCAGCCGAGGTCACCGGCGCCTACACCATGCTCGTGCCCTTGCTGCTGGCCACCGCCGTGGCTGAACTGGTCGCCGAGCTGGGCCTGGACGA
>JAJZJY010000887.1 GCA_021809885.1 Actinomycetes bacterium | reverse complement strand
CGACGGCGACGCTCAGCACCCCGCCGGCGAGCTCGCCGGTGGAGAAGCCCATCACCTCGGCGCGCGCGAGGAGCGTCGCCGCACGGCGAGCCGCGCCCGGCTGGCTCGCGAACGGGCCAGAAACGGAGTGGATCTGGAGAGTCCGCACCATCCGAAGTGTATCCGGTTCAGCGCCACCAACAGCGGCTGCTCCTTCACGACATCGGACAGGGAACGAAGGGCACGCAGCTGCCCGCGCACCCCTCTCGGCCGAGCGGTCGTCCCCTGCTCCGGCTGCCTTCGCTCTCACAGGTTGGACCCCGCAGCGGTGCGAGACCGTCTCTGGATCCGCCACCGTGCGTGGTGTCGTCTGCCAGCTCGAAGGGACCACCCCGCTGCCAGCAGCAAGGGACCACCTCGGACCCACCGCCCCAGCCGTAGCCTGATGGTCGACCGGGGCGGTGGGAGCTGTCAAGGCCTGCGGCGCCTGCCCGGCTCGACCGGGTCGCCAGGAGCGGGCTCTGTGCTCGGCTGAGCGACCCTCGGCTTCTCCCGGCGCCGGTAGGACTCACCCTCGATCACGAGCTCGTAGGCAGCCGAGGAGAGCCGGTCGACGGCGGACTGGGCGAGCATCGGATCGGCCATCAGCGCCAGCCACTCGCTCGGGTCCCGGTTGGAGCTGACAACGGTTGCCGAGCGGTGGTGTCGTTCGACGACCAAATCGTAGAAGTCGGCCGTCTCTGTTGCATCGAGGGCTTGCAGGCAAAGGTCGTCCAAGATCAACAGGTCGACGCCGATGAGCCGCCGGAGCTCGGCGTCGTAGCTCTGATCGAGGCGCGCCGCCTTCAAGCGCTTGTGGAGCCGATCCGCCCGTTCGAAGTGGACGGAGATGCGCCGCCGGCAGGCGACGTGCCCGAGCGCGGTTGCAAGGAAGGTCTTCCCGACGCCGACTGGCCCGAGAATGAAGGCATTTCGAGCCTCTTCGACGAAGCGCAGGCTGACGAGCTCGGAGAGCACCGCCCGGTCGTAGGTGATCTGGGCGCTCTCATCGAAGGCCTCGAGGACCATCGTCGGGTCGAGATGCGCAGCCCGCGCCCGAAGTCCGGCGGCGCTGCGATCTCGGCGGCTCGCCTCATCGGCGAGGAGCTGCTCGAGAAAGTCGTGGTGGGACAGCCCGTGGCTCTTCGCGAGCGCCAGGCGCTCGGGGAGCGTGTCGAGGAGCTGGCCGAGACGAAGGCGGCGGAGCAGGACCCGCAGCTCGGGCGAGACGGTCGGTGCCGGCGCGCTCATCGCTTGGACCTTGCGTCGCTCTCGAACTCTGCGGCATCACGGGAGAAGCGTCCCTGCACGACGTTGCCCTGTGGACGTGCATCTGGCTCTGCGGCCTCGCGGGCCCGCTCGAGCATGCGGGAGACCAGGTTGACGTCGACGGCCTCCGCCTCGAGCGCGCGCTCGCACGCCTGGTTGACGCGGCTTGCGCCCCACTTCTTCACAAGGCCGAGCAGACGGTAGACCTGGCGCATCTTGGTCCAGGGGAGCGGGTGATCGAGGATCTGCGTCGCGTGCTCGCCGACCGCTGCTCCTGCGTCGGTGGCGAGGCGGCGCAGATGATCGAGGTCACGCGTGGCGTAGACCACCTTGTCGTCAGGGAAGTCCGCCGGATCGCTCGATCGCCCCCCCGGTGGCTTGCGGAGATGGACCTTCACCAGCTGGCCTTGGCGGTAGAGCTTGACCGTCGTCTTGTCGGCGCGCGCGACGAGCCGGGTGCCGACGAGGGTGTAGCTCACGCTGTAGAGCGCACGAGCCACCTCGCAGTGGAAGTCCCGGGAGACCTTAGGCTCGGACCATCTGGGAACGTCGTAGGGTTGGCCCGGAAGACCGAGCAGCAGCGGCGCTTCCTCGGCCCGGAACACCTCCGCCGGGCGGGCGAAGGTGGTGCCGTGGATGCGCATGCCTGCCGTGTCCCGGCACCAGATCTCGGCGCGGCGGCGGGCATCAGCGAGGTCGGCAAAGTCCTCACCGGCGAAGAAGTTGTTCCGCACGTAGGGAACCACTCGTTCCACACGTGGTTTGGACTGACCCGTCGATTGCGCACGATCGGCGGGCTGAGCAACAACGGGTGCGGGTGACCCACCCGTTCCACCCGCTCGCGGGACGTGAGCTCGACCTGGTGGTCCGCAAGAACAATTGGGCGGAGGACAGGGTGTTCGTCTTCGTCGATGACGGCGCCTTGACCAGCATCCCAGCGGGCTTCACCGACGTGGACCCGCCCGACCCCTTCGACGTGGTCTCCGCCGGGCGCTCTGTCTTCCGGGTGGCCGACCTGTTGGCGCTGGCATCCCTCCTCGAGGGGATGCGCCCCGCCGACCGTCGCCGCCGTGTAATGCGAACTTCGCCGTGACTGTCAGGACGATTACGCCGACAGGTCTGCCAGTGGCGCGCAGCGGGCCACGATCGACGAACGCCGGTGGCTTGCAACATTGGGAGTGTTTGCCGCTGGTCGTTGACACGGGCTCACCGTCCCGGCATAATGGAACTTACAC
>JAJZJY010000886.1 GCA_021809885.1 Actinomycetes bacterium | reverse complement strand
GCTTGTGACAACGCCAACCGTCTTGCTCGGCAGCCAAGTTGCGCCGGCATCGGTCGTCTTCATGAGCGCACCGTGGAAGCCGAGCTCGAAGGCGGTGGTCGCAGACACCGCGTCGAGCTTGCCGAGCTTGCCGCTGAACACCTGGCTCGCGACCCTCGACCAACGCACCCCCCCATCTGCCGAGGTGAGCACCGTCCAGTACTGCGACCAGTTGTCCTGGCCGGGGTACGCGTAGCCGCAGATCGCAAAGAGAGCTCCTGTAGGGGATGCCGAGACCACGGCACGACCCGGCGTCCTCTCCTGAGGTGTCGCGACGTTGCCAAGCGTCCCGCAGGGAATTGCGCGCTTCACCCAGGACTCGCCGCCGTCGGACGTGAACCACAGCGGCACGGACCCCGACGTCGTGGTCGTCGGCGGTTGGAACTGTTGCACCGGTGTCGAGACGACGTAGCCGGTCGACGCGCCAATCCTCACCATGGACTGGGGGGCACTCCTCCCCGAAGTGGACATCAGCGCTGTCGCAGGGAACCTCTGTGGGTGCCACACCTTCCCCCCATCTGAGGACGTGAGGAATGCGACGGGGCAGTGCTCCAGGTGGCTTGTCTTCGGCTGCCCTTCAGGGCACTTGCTCAAGAGCATCCAGAGCGAGCTGCCCACCGGTCGAACCGAAAGCACGTTGCCCGGCTCCTTCTGGACGACCCAGGTCCTGCCGCCGTCGTGCGTGACGTAGAGCGCGGGGCCGTAGACGAAGCCGTCACCTCGGTCGTCGAACGTGATGGCGTCTGCGGCGCACCCTGGGAGCTCCGCGACCGAACTGAACTGGCCTCCGCCGTCGGTCGTCTTCCCGACGAAGAGACGGCCGCATGTCTTCTGTGATGTAACGCCGTATGGACCAGTCCTGAAGATCGCGTAGCCGTCTGTCGCGTCGAGAAAGGCCACGCCTGTTGTGTATGTGATGCGCGCCGGACCGACGGGCAGGCTCGCCAGCGTGGCCTTTGGAACGGTCGTCGCGGTACCCGAGGGCGGTGGAGTGGTCGGCGTGCTCGAAGGATGCGGTCGGCGCCCTGGACCGTTCGTGCCGACACCGAAGGCGATGGCGATCGCCGCAGCCACGACGACGACGGTCGATCCGAGCACCCAGCGCCGTCGGCGCCGTCGGCGAGCTTCTCGGAAGAGCACCTCGGGCGGTTCGGGCGTCTCACTCTCGGTCGGGCGTTCGATGGTCGGGGGCCGGGCGGTCATCTCAGCGAACCGCCTCGATCATCGCGATGAGCTCGCTCTTCTTGTAGCCGTATCGTCGAGCCGAACGCACGAGGTCACGCACCTGGGCGACCAGCGCGCTCTTTTCGGGGGTACCCGCCACAGTGATCCCGTGGCCACGGCGAAACTCGAGGAGACCCTCGTCACGGAGGAGATGCAGCGCGCGGAACACGGTGTTCTTGTTCACGCCCAGCACCGCGGCGAGGTCCTTTGCGAGCGGCAGCCGGTCACCGGGTCCAGCCTCACCCTCCGCGATCGCACGCCGGATCTCGGCCGCCACCTGTTCGGCCAGAGGCAGCGGATCGGCGCGGTCGATGTGCAACTCCATGGTCACTATCGTACTAGGACCACCCAGGTACGCAAGGGGTGAGGGGCTGTGCGGGCGTCACGGTCACCCGTCATCATCCACTCGTCCAAAGCGCCCCGCTACGACGGCGCCCCACGAGGCCGAGGTGTCGGTATGTGTCGGATACCAGCTGTGGGCGCCTTCCGCCGCCGACCTCTCACGCCGCGCATGTCGCCCGCCCACCGACGCTCGGTGGCCGAGAAAGGCAAGGCTCCCAAGAGCCGGGACGAAGCCGCCGCTCCCCGGCGGACCTCAGCCGCAGCCGGTGTCCGTATCCACGCCGCCTACCGTCCCGCCTTGGACGAGCCACACCGGCGCCAGACTGAAGCCCGTGGTACCGCAGCTGAGGAGCGGTCCCCAGTCCCCTTCGAAGGGCGGCGTCGCCGTGAAGCCAGACCCGACGATCTTGGCCCAGGCGGACGGGTAGGAGTACACGCCCCCGATGCCGGGCGCAGACTGCTGCATCTCGTAGGAGATGCCGTCGACGGTGTACTGGTTCAGGGTCTGGTTGGTCGACCAGCTGTTGCCCGTCTCGATGTCCGCCCACCACATGCTCGGGGTCTCGCCAGCGCCCTCGGCGGTCGCAGCCGCGTACGCGGCCTCGCTGCAGCCGATCTCCCATGCCTGGGCGTAGGTGCTCTGGTCGTGCTTGGGCAACTTAGTCAGGGTCGGCCCCTCGTATGTCGCGCACGACGATGTCACGTCGCGCCCATACGCGCCGGAGTAGCCGGTGTTGAAGTACAGCGCCGGCCCAGGTGTGCTGGATACCTGAGCCTCCGCCCATGCCCACTCGCTCGAAAGGCAGGTGTTGGTCGTGAAGGGGCGCCCGCCGCCGAGACCCACGATGGCGAAGCCGCCAGGGGGGGTCTCGCCGCAGTTGGGCTGGGCGACGTCGTAGCCGGGCGTGCCTGCTCCATAG
>JAJZJY010000885.1 GCA_021809885.1 Actinomycetes bacterium | reverse complement strand
CATGCAAGACCGAGCTGGGCGCCCTTTCATCCCTCGGCTCCGACGGTGACGGAGAGCGTCTCCGGGACGGGCGTGCTGAGCGGTGCGGTCCGACGCGGTGCGGTCCGACGCGGTGCGGTCCGACGCAGCGCCAGCCAGGCGACGAGTGCGCCGGCGGCGACAAGGGCGCCAGCCAGGAGCAGACCGAGGCGGTAGCCGTCCAGGAAAGCGGTGAGGGCCGTGGACCCGGTCCTCGCCACAGCGTGCTCGCGGGCCGCGAGGACGACGCCGATGACGGTGACGCCGAGCAGCCCGGCCATCTCCCTGGCGGCGTTGAAGAGCGCCGAGGCGACACCGGCCCGTGCCTCGGGCAGCGCGCCGAGGATGGTCGAGGTGAGCGGGATCGTGAGGCCACCGCCGATACCGATGACAGCCATGCCCGGCATGAGGTCGAGGAAGGTGGCGTGGGCGCCGAGGAAGCTGATCGAGACGACCCCGCCCGACATCAGCGCCATGCCTAGTCCGACGGAGCGGTGAGCGCCCACCCTCGCTGCGACCCGGTCGGACACCGCGGCAGCGGCCGCCATGAGGGCGGCCATGGGAAGGAAGGTCAGACCAGCCCGGACGGGCGAGAAGCCGAGGACGTTCTGGAGGTAGAGGGAGGTGAAGAAGTAGATGCCGAACAGCCCGAAGGCCCACATCATCAGCGCGGCCATGCCCCCGACAAAGACGCGGTCGGTGAAGATCGACAGGTCGACCATCGGGTCGGTGACGCGTCGCTCGATCACCGTGAACGCCGCCGCTGCGACGATGCTCAGCGCGATGGCCCCAAGGATCGTAGCGTTGCTCCACCCGGTCTGGGGCCCCTGGATCAGGGCGTAGGTGAGGGCGAACAGGGCGACGGCGGAGGTGACGATCCCCCCCCGGTCGATGCTGCGGCCCTTGCTGGGCCCGTCGGCAGGGATGGCCCTGGACCCGAGGGCGAGGGTCACGATGCCGACCGGCACGTTGATGAAGAAGATCCAGTGCCAGTTGGCGTCCTCGGAGAGGATCCCGCCGAGGAGAGGCCCGACGGCGAGCGCCAGGGCGCCGACGGCGCTCCAGGCACCGACCGCAGCGGCGCGTTCCCTGGGGTCGGGGAAGGTGGTGGTGATGATGGCAAGGGTGGTCGGCGTGAGCAGCGCGGCACCGACACCCTGGAGAGCCCGGCTGGCGATGAGCACGTCGACTTGACCGGAGAGCCCGGCTGCGAGGGACGCCACCGTGAAGATGGTGAGCCCGACGGTGAAGAGCCGACGACGGCCGAAGACGTCGGCAAGACGCCCACCGGCGAGGAGGAGACCGGCGAAGAGGAGGAGATACGCGCTCACGACCCACTCGATCCCGGACTGCGACAGGTACAGGTCCCGCTGGATCGTGGGGATGGCGACGTTGATGATGTTGTTGTCGAGGTAGGTCATGAACGTCCCGAGCGACACGGCCAGGAGGATCCACGAGCGGGCCGCGAGCGGTCGTGTGCCTCTCTCCCTGCCGGGTCGTGGGTCGAGGAGGTGTGGTTGCGTCGTCACTGGCGTCTCCCTGCTTGGATCCGGCAGTCGCCGGCTATGCGCCGTACATGTCTGCCGTACACGTACGACGTATAGGTCTGTTGCCCATTGAACCTCTACGGCGTACAGTTGTCAAGCATGGCCGCCAGCGACCCATCCCCGACCCGGACCAAGCTCGACCGTGATGTCGTGGTCGACGCCGCCCTCGGCGTCGCCGATGCCGAGGGCCTCGAGTCCGTGACCATCCGCCGGCTTGCTCGGGAGCTGGCGGTGACGCCCATGGCGCTCTACTGGCACTTCAAGGACAAGGACGCCCTGCTCGCCGCGATCGCCGACCGGATGTGGGACGAGACGCAAGCTGCCCTCGACGCCACCCCGGCTGCAGGCGGGGCCGACCCGATGTCGGTCGGGATCCGGCAAGTCCTCGAGGCTCTGGTGATGGTGATGCGTCGGCATCAGCCCGCCGTCGCCGGGCTGATGCCGACGCGCGTGGTGGAGTGCGCGTCGGGCTTGTCGGTCACGGAGCGAACGCTCGGCCTGCTCGCCGAGCGGGGCTTCGACCCGCCCCGGGCTGCCATGTTCGCCCGATATGTCCTGTGCAGCGCAGTGATGCTCGTCGAGTGCCAGCCGGGAGTCGAGATCGTCGAGCCGGCCGAGCGGGCCGAGGTGCAGCGCCGCAAGAAGATCGCCCTTGCCTCCCTTTCACCCGAGCTCTACCCCAACACCGTCGCCGCTGCCGATTACCTCACGGGCTGCGATTCGCCCGAGTCCTACTTCGGCGACGGCGTCGAATTGGTCATAGCCGGAGTGCGGAACCAGGTCCCAGACCACAAGCCGGCGAGAGCCCGCCGCTCGTCCTGACCGCAGCCGGACAGCGTGTGGGTGCCGAGAATGCCATCCATCGCCTGCGAGCAGCACTTTGACGCCTGGACTCAGGCGCGGAGAGCATCCAGCGATGACCCTCTCGTTCCTCTACTGGGCGTTCTGCCGCGTCCTGCAGCT
>JAJZJY010000884.1 GCA_021809885.1 Actinomycetes bacterium | reverse complement strand
CAGCACTTCGGACCGTTCCGGGATACCGCCCTGGCGACCTTCGCGGCACTCTCCCGCCACCTCGGCGGGCCCCCGCTGCACCGACTCGGCCTCCGCTACGTCGACGAGATCCACCCCGACCCGTCACCGGCGGAGCCGGCCGGCTGGGCGCGGTGGATCCGGCCCGAACTGGTGGGCTTGGCGAGCGTCACCGACGGGTCCGTCACCGGGTTCGGCGGCGGAGTCACCGTCGACCTCGGCGACGACTGCACCCTCAGCTTCCGCTACAGCACCGTCTCCGGGCCCGCCGTCGAGTCGGGCGGCCTGCTCCGCCTACGGCGCAGGCCGGCCACGCCGGCGGTGGTGCTGGACACGGACGGGTACTGGCAGCCGACCGGCGCCACTCCGGTCAGCCACGACCGGCTGGCCGGCCTGGTTGACCAACTCCACGACGCCATCAGCGGCCTTTTCACCGACGTGACCACCGACGACAGCCGTAGCTTGTTCCGGACGGCCGAACAGGGGCGGACGTGACCTACGCCAGGGCAGATCGCACCGGGTCGGCGAGCGTGACCTTCGCGGACGAGGCGACGCTCACCGGGGAGTGGGGCACCGCCGGGTACCGGCCCGAGGCGCAGCGGTCGTTGATGGAGCGGGCCCCGCTGACGTCGCCGCGCTCCGAGCCGCTGCACCGGCTGGTCGACAAGCTGGCCGGGACGCCCGCCGTCGACCTGCTCGACGACCTGCACCAGCGGTGCGGCCTGTCGTGGCGGCGGATCGCGCAGCTCCTCGGCGTCAGCGTGCGAGCGGTGAACAAGTGGCGCGAAGGTGGCGGCATCTCGGATGACCGTGAGCGGACGCTGCGAGAGCTGTCGGCCTTCTGCGACGTGGCGCTCGACCAGGGGATTGGTGCCGTCGACGCGTGGCTCGAATCGGAGCCGTGGTCCGGTGTCCCGGTGAGCCGGGCAGACCTGTACGCCGCCCGTGCCGCTGAGCTTCTGCTCCGCAGCGTCGGCGGCCACCTTCCCCGCGAGGCGCTGGATCGCTGGATCCCGAGCTGGCGGGAGAAGGCTGCGCTCCTCGACACCCGACTGCACCTCCAGGTGAGCTTCGACGACGACGGGGACGTCATCGTCAGCGTCGAGGAGCTGCCGGAGGTCGTCGCCGTCGGCTCCTCGCTGACCGACGCGCGCGAACGCCTGGTCGCCGAGCTGCGCGACTACGCCCGCGACTGGGTCGACCACCTCCACGACGCCCCCAACCACGCCCTCCGCCGGGACGTGGTCGAGGTGATCCAGCGGGCCACCGACGACGACCTGCGTGCCCACCTGCTCGCCGGTTGAGCGCCATCGGACCGGCCGATCACCGCCGGTTCTGCGAGATCGACGGATGGGACAACCCGGACGGCACGAACCACGACAAGTGGGAGAAGCGCCTCCCCGACCGGCGGCTGCTGCGCACCACGATCTCCCGCAACAAGAGGGAGTACGGACAGGCCCTGAAAGCCGGGGTGCTCAGGCAGCTGGAGGTGGACGAGGCCACCTTCTGGGAGGTGCTCGACGCTGGGCGGCCTGCCCGCCGGCCGACGCCGGAGGCGGCCGTCGGCCCGGCACCACTGGCGGGCTGGGCGGTCCAGGCGCTGATCAGGCACTCGCTCACCGAAGCCGAGATCCGGGGGCTGACGGCCGAGGAAGTCGAGGCCCTGGCGAACTACTCCTTCACCCTGCCCGAGGCCATGACGAGAGAGGCAGTGAGGGCCGAGCTCTTCGCGGAGCGGGACCGCCGCCGCCAGCAATGAGTCGGGGTCGGGCCGGCGGTCCGGGGTCAGCGGACGGCGACCTCGAGGCGGAGCCGCTCGTACCAGTCGACGAGGGAGGCGCTCGGGGTCTCGCCGTGGGCGGCGAGCCGGTTGACCGTCGTCGTCCAGGCGCGGGCGAGCGCCGCCGCTCCGGTGCGGGCGGCGGCCAGCAGGGCAGGCTCGATGAGGGTCTCGTCTGTGGGCCACACGAGGATCCCCCGCTCGGCAGCCCAGGCGGCCAGGACGTTGTCGCCGGCGTCGAGGGCGAGGCGGGCCAGCTCCAAGGCGGCGGCGTGGACGGCGTTGGCGAGGGAGGAGGCGATGTCCTTGGCGTCCGCCCACCCGTAGGCGTGCGCTGGCGGGTCGTCGAAGGGCCAGCCCCGGACCAGGGCGAGGGCCTCGGCCAGCTTGGCGGCCCGGGTCTCGCCGTCGCCGGCGGCGGCCTGCTGGCGGGCGGTGGCGAAGCGGCCGGCGTCGGTGAGGACGTGACGGGTCTGGTAGCCGCCGCCGGGCGTGGCTTCGGGGATCCGCTCGGTCCCCAGGGCGCGGCGCAGCTCGTTGACGTAGCGGCGGATGGTGTCGGCCTCGTGCTCGCGGGGCCGACCGATGCCGAGCGCGGCGCGCAGCTGCTCGGCGGTGAAGCGCTGCCCGGCGTTGACGGCGAGGTAGGCGAGCAGCTCCAGGGCGGTCTGGCCGGGCGGGTCGGCGCCGTCAGGCCAGCCGACCACCCGGACCGCCCCGAGGACCTGGACCTCGAC
>JAJZJY010000883.1 GCA_021809885.1 Actinomycetes bacterium | reverse complement strand
CGAGGGAGCTGTGCGCGCTGGTTCGGCGGCGTCACCGCAGCCAGCCCGGAGGCGGTGGCGTGGCAGTGGAGCGGCGGTGGGGGCACCCGCAACGGCGTCGGCGACTTCGACGTCGTCGATGGCAGGTATCTGTGGATTGCAGACAAGGGCAGCACCGCCCCCGGTGTTCCCGCCATCGCGGTGTCCCGGTAGTTGCTATGCCAGCCAGTAGTCCCGGAAGCGGTGCTCGATCCACGGGTCGCCGGTGGTCTGGTTCACGAAGCCCTTCATGTTGGTGGCCTGGCCGCCGATGATGGGGTTGAACGCCGGGATGCCGGCTGTGTTTGCTCGGCACCCGACGGGGCATCCAACCCTGCTCGGTCTCTTGCTCCATCAAGCCTGCGCTGCTCGTGGCGTGCGCCCGCGCCTGACCCTGTTGCCGGCGCCGTAGCGGGGCTATCCTGCGGAGGGCGAACATCGTTGCAAGGGGGGTCGGATGGTCATCGGCAAGCTCCTCGATGCCAAGGGTCATACGGTGGCGACGATCGCGCCGGGTGCCACCGTCCGCGACGCCCTCGCCGCCCTCGCCGAGCGGGGCATCGGCGCCCTCGTCGTGTCGGCCGACGGCCGGCGCCCGGCGGGGATCGTTTCGGAGCGCGACGTGGTGCGCCGGCTCCACGACAGCGGGGCCGGGATCCTCGACAGGCCGGTGGCGGAGATCATGGTCGGCGACGTGCGCAGCGCCCGGCCGGGCGACGATGTGGAGTCGGTCATGGCGCTCATGACCGTGCAGCGGATCAGGCACGTGCCGGTCCTCGACGACGGAGGGGAGCTGGTGGGGATCGTCTCGATAGGCGACGTGGTGAAGAGCCGCCTCGACGCCTTGGAGGACGAGAAGCGGGCGCTGGTCGACTACATCTACGCCCGGTAGGCGTGGTCCCGCCCGCCCCGCCCGCCCCGCCCGCCGGGCCGGGCGCCGACGCGCTCTTGGAGGCGGTGATCGAGACTTCCGACGACGCCATCCTCGTCGCCGATCCCGGCGGGCAGGTGGCGTCGTGGAGCGGGGCGTGCGAGCGGGTCTTCGGGCGCCCGGAGGGCGCCGCCCTCGGGCGGCCCGTGGACGAGTTGTTCGCCGAGCACCTCCGCCGGGACGTGAGGGCGGCGCTGGCCCGCAGCGCCAGCGGCGAGCGTGTGCGCCGCTTGGACACAGAGGTGCTCCGCCCCGACGGCCTGCCGATGCCCGTCAGCGTCTCGCTGTGCGCCGTCGCCGGCGCCGGCGGCCGGCCGGCGGGAGCGGTGCTCGTGGCGCGCGACGTGACGGAGCAGGTCGTCGCCCAGGCGACGCTGGCCGAGGTGGAGCGCCGGCTCGAGGAGGGCGAGGCGCTGGCCGGGGTCGGCAGCTGGTTGTGGGACGTGCGCACCGGCGTGGTGCAGTGGAGCCCCGAGCTGCACCGCATCCACGGCGTCGACCCGCCGGACTTCGAGGGGACCCTCGAGGCCCACCTGGCCCCGGTGCTCGCCGAGGACCTCCCCGGTGTGCAGGCCGCCATCCAGGGGGCGGTCAGGACCGGCCGGCGCTGGGCGGGGGCCTACCGCATCCGCCGCCCCGACGGGGACGTGCGAGCGTTGCGGGTGCGCACCGAGCCTACGTTTGGTTCGGCCGGCACGGTCGTCGGGCTGCGGGGCGTGGCCCAGGACGCCGCAGGGGAGCCCGGTGCCGGCGAGCAGCCCCCCGGTGCCGGCGGCTCACTCCCTGCCCGCCAGGCGCCTCACCCGGGCCAAGAGGTCGGCTGACTGGGCGTGGGGGGAGGCCGGGCCCTCCACCAGGGAGGCCAGCCCCCGCAGGCCGGCGCCGGCCTGGGCGCGGGCGGCGGCCACGACGTCGCCCCACTCCTCGGTGGCGCAGAGGGCCAGCACCGAGCGGCGGAGCTCGGCCAGCTCCTGGCTGCCCGAGCGGGGGCCGATGGCGTAGCCGACGGCGAGGGCGAGCAGTACGTTCACGGCGCCACCGGCACCGCTTCGACCTGCAACCGGACCTTCACGTCGGGGTAGATGCGCAGCATCAGCACGGTCGGGGAGGGTAGGCCGAAGTCCCGGATGTCGAAGACCTGCTCGCCGGTGACCAGCAGCCCCCCGCCGGCGGCGGGCTCCACCGACACCGCTCCGCGCACCTGGCGCGCCACGCCGTGGAAGGTCAGCACCCCTTCCAGGTTGTACCGGGACCCAAGCCCGGTCGGGGCGCAGCCTCCCAGGCGGACTGTCGCCGTCGGGTAGCGGCGCGCCTCGACGCGCCGCAACAGCTCGGCGTCGTAGAGGCTGTTGCCCGAACGCAGCGCCCCCAGCTCCACAACCATCTCCCCCTGCGCCGCCATCTCTCCGTGCGCCGCCATCTCTCCGTGCGCCGCCATCTCTCCGTGCGCCGCCGGCGCGCCGGCGTGCACCCGGCCGCCGGCGACGACCGCCTCCAGCCAGCCGGTGACGCCGACGGCGCCGAAGCACAGCGGCCCGACGCTCGAGCGCGCCTCCAGCAGCACCGCCGAGCGCTCGGGGTCGAGGGTGAA
>JAJZJY010000882.1 GCA_021809885.1 Actinomycetes bacterium | reverse complement strand
ATCTTCGGGATCAACGTGCCGATCGGTGCCGGCGCGCTGATCCTGGCGACGAGGGTCCTGCGCGACCACGGCGAACGGGCTCGGCGCCGGCTCGACCTCCTCGGCATGGTCACCCTTGGCCTCGGGCTGTTCGGGGTGCTCTGGGCCATGACCACGCTCGCCACCTCTTCCCTGGACGCCACCGTCCTCGGCTACCTCATCAGCGGGGTGGTGCTCATCGGTGTCTTCGTCGTCGTCGAGGCACACCAGCGCGAGCCGATGCTCGACCTCGCTCTATTCAAGATCCCGACGCTCGCCCCGACGCTGCTCGCCTCGCTGTTCCAGGGGCTCGCCAACTTCGCCGTGCTGTTCTTGGTCATCATGTACCTCCAAGGACCGCGCGGGCTCTCTCCCATCCACGCCTCGCTGCTCCTCGTGCCCGGCTACGTCGTCGGCTCGGCCATCGGCCCGTACGCCGGGCGCCTGGCGGATCGGCTCGGGCCGGTGCTGCCGGCGACCGTCGGGCTCGGTGTCCAAGTGGTTGCTCTGTTCATCTACGCGCAGCTCTCGCTCGGGAGCGGCTTGTGGCTGGTGGTCGTGGCGAGCGTGGTGAACGGGGTCGGGGCGAGCGGGTTCTTCCCGGCGAACTCGGCGGCGGTGATGAAGGCCTCCCCGCCCGAGGTGTTCGGGGTGTCCTCGGGGATGCTGCGCACCTTCGCGAACATCGGCATGGTGTTCTCGTTCGCCGTGGCGATCCTCGTCGCCTCCCGCTCGATCTCGAAGCACCTCGCCTTCGCCATCTTCGTCGGCACGACCACGCTCCACGGTCATGTGGCAGTTGCCTTCACCACCGGGCTGCACGCCGCCTTCTACGCCTCGATGGCCTTCATGGCCCTCGCCGCCCTGCTCTCGGCATCGAGGGGTCGCCGAGCGCGCCTGACGCCCGCGCCGCCGCCCAGCGGCAAGTCAGCCGCCCGAACGCCCCATAAGACACCAGCCACGTAGCGGCAGTTCCGAGCGACGACGTGGTCGTCGCTCGACGAGCCTCACTGGACCAGGGAGCGGGCGATACGACGGTGGGGTACGCCCAGAGGGGCGGTGCCACAGGCGGTCGCGGCCCGTGTTGGACGATGACGGCGGCATCGCCGCGAGCTGCGGCTCATCACGCTCCAGCGCATTGCCGGCAGCGACACTGGATCGCAGCTCTGGCCTGCCGGGTGCGTGCGCGCGTCAGCCGGGCACCACCGGCAACGCAACCGTCACCCTGGACCCGCCGGTCAACCTCTCCCACCAGTTGCTGTACCGCTGTAGAATCTCGTTGGTCATCGAGAACGACGCACGAGGTGTACCGATGGTGTACGCGCTGGAGCGAGCTCCACACGCTCGCAGCCGTTCGGCGTCGTAGCGGGATTTGGTTCTCGGCTGCTTCGTCGCCCCTCCTCTCGACGTGGGGTGGGGTCGTCCCGTTCATCGGCTCGGGCTTCGGCTTCTCCCCAGATGGCACCACGTCGCGGATCTCCAACCTCGTCGGCGCCGGGCTCTTGATGTTGCGCTGCGGCGCCTGGTTCGCTTCGGTCTCCGTCGCGCGGCTGGCGCTCGAGGCCGGCTGCTTCCACGCCGCCTCGCCGTCGTTGACCCTCGTCTACTGGATGAGCCTGGCGATCGGACCGGGCGTCCTGCTCGCCGCCTTCGGCGCGTTCGCGGTGGGTTGGGCGCGACGGCATGGCGGCAGGCGCTGAGGATGGCCCGGGGGACGGGATGGGTGAGGGGATGCCAGCCACGAAGCATCACCGGTTCTGGCGGTTCGTGGCCTACGCCTGTACCGGCATCGTGGCCGGCACACCCTCGGCGCCCCTTTTGCTCAGCTCCGATCAGTCGACCACCGAACGCTCGAGTCCGAGCCTCCGATACGCCGCACGCTCACCCGCCCGCCGACGCCGATGCTCGGCGGATCGCTCATGCCTGGTGGTGGTCGCCGGGGTGGGTTCGTCTGGCCGCGGGCACTTTCTGCACGCCGATGTCCGAGGTGTCCCGACCGCCTGCGTCCCCGTTGGCGCCATCGACGCCGGCCGGCACCGGGGTGGCGTCGAACCGGTTGGCGCCGCCCCCGGCAGTCACCTGCGCGGCGTCGGCGGAGGACTCGGCCGGTTCGCGGTAGTGGTACTTGCCGCCCCGGAGCCACGATGCACCCGCCGCCAAGAGGAGCGCGGCCATCCCAAAGAACAGTGCTTCGTCGAGGCCACTGCCGAACGGTTTGGAGATGAGCGCCGGGAAGAACGAACGCCCGACGAGATACGCGGCCTTGGTGTGCGACAGGTGCGGGAGCACCGGCGCGAGCAGGGTCTTCATCGGGTTGTACCCCAAGAGCGCGGCGAACACGGTGCTGGTGGGCGGCAGCGTGGAGACGGCCAGCGCCGTGTGGCGGGGGACGCCCTGGGCGACCAGCCCCAAGAGCATGGCGTGCGGCAGGCTGGAGGCAAGGCCGGTGATGATGAGGGTGAAGAACACCCCGATGGAGAGCACCATGGCCGAGTTCTGGAAGGTGGCCACCATGCCAGCTCCCGCC
>JAJZJY010000881.1 GCA_021809885.1 Actinomycetes bacterium | reverse complement strand
GCGGCGGCGGCGGCGGCCGGTGCGTCGATGCGAACCATCTCGGCGAGCACGGCGCGCGCCGCTGAGGCCGCCAGCGGCTGGCCGCCGAAGGTCGACCCGTGATCTCCCGGCGCGAATGCCTCCGCCACCTCCCGCCGCGCCCAGCAGGCCCCGATCGGGACCCCGTTGCCGAGGGCCTTGGCCGAGGTGACCACGTCCGGGCGGATGCCGTCGTGCTGGAAGCCCCACCAACGCCCCGTCCGCCCGAGCCCGGTCTGCACCTCGTCGACCATCAGCAGGGCCCCACGCTCGTCGCAGACGCGGCGTGCGGCTGCCAGGTAGCCGGCGGCCGGCACGTTCACGCCGCCCTCGCCTTGGACCGACTCGAGCAGCACGGCGGCGACCGAGCCGTCCACGGCGGCGTCGAGGGCCTCTACGTCGTCCCACGCCACGTGGCGGAAGCCCTCGGGCAGAGGTTGGAACGGCTCGTGCTTGGCCGGCTGGCCGGTGGCGCGCAGTGCCGCAAGCGTCCGGCCGTGGAAGGAGCCGTAGGCGCTGACGACCGTGTGCCGGCCCCGCCCGCCGCAGCGGCGGGCGAGCTTGATGGCGCACTCGTTGGCCTCGGCGCCGCTGTTGGCGAAGAACACCGATCCCCCGCCGCCGAGCAGCCCGTCGAGGGTGGCGGCGACCTCCTGCTGGGGCAGGGTCCAGAACAGGTTGGAGGTGTGCAGCAGCGTGGACGCCGCCTCGCACACGGCGGAGGCGACGGCAGGGTGGGCGTGGCCGAGCGACGTCACGGCGATGCCGCAGAGGAAGTCGAGGTACTCCTTGCCCGTGTTGTCCCACAGCCGGGTCCCCTCGCCCCGCACGAAGGTGACAGGCCGCGGGCCGTAGGTAGCCATGATGGGCGCCGTCATGCCGGCGCCACCATCGTGCCGACCCCCTGGCGGGTGAACAGCTCGACGAGCAGGGCGTGCTCGGCCCGGCCGTCGAGGATGTGGGCGCGGCTGACCCCGTTGCGCACCGCCCGGACGCAGGAGGCGACCTTGGGGATCATCCCGCCGGCGATGGCCCCGCCGGCGACGAGGCGGTCGAGGTCGTCGGGCGTGGCCGCGTGCACGAGGCTGGCGGGGTCGCCCCGGCGGGCGCGGATGCCCTCGACGTCGGTGAGGTAGACGAGCTTGGCGGCGCCGAGCGCCTCGGCCACGGCGCCGGCGACGGTGTCGGCGTTGATGTTGTAGGACTGGCCCCGGCGGTCGCTGCCGATGGTGGCGACGACCGGCACGAGCTCCTCGGCAAGCAGCCGGCGCAGGATGTCAGGGTTGACCGCGCCCACCTCGCCCACAAAGCCGAGCGCCGGGTCGAGCGGCGAGGCCGTGATCATGCCGGCGTCCTCGCCGGAGACGCCGACGGCCAGCGGCCCGTGGACGTTGATGGCGGCCACGATGTCCCTGTTCACCTTCCCGACGAGCACCATGCGGGCGATGTCGAGGGTCTCGGCGTCGGTGACGCGCAGCCCGTCGACGAACTCGGGCACCTTGCCGAGCCGCTCCATGAGCTCGCCGATCTGCGGTCCGCCGCCGTGCACGACGACCGCCCGGATCCCGACGGTGTGCAGCAGGACGACGTCGGCGGCGAAGGAGTCGAGGGTGGAGCTGCCGGCGAGCGCGTTGCCGCCGTACTTGACGACGACGATCTGGCCCCGGAACTCCCGTATGTAGGGCAGCGCCTCGACGAGCACGGCGGCGACGTTCACGGCCACAGGCCTTCGAGCGGGAGCCCGGCCGTCTCGGGCAGGCCGAGGGCGATGTTGGCGCACTGGATCGCCTGTCCGGCCGCCCCCTTGACCAGGTTGTCGATGGCGGCGATGGCGACCACCCACCCGGTGCGCCGGTCGTGCCTGGCCGTCAGGTGGGCGGCGTTGGAGCCGAGCACCGCCTTGGTGGAGGGGATGCGCCCGCTCACGGCCACGAAGGCAGCCCCGGCGTAGGCGGCCTCCAGCACGCCCAGAGGATCGGCGTCCCCCGACGCCCGGGCGTAGCAGGTCGCGAGGATCCCCCGGTTCATCGGGGCGAGGTGGGGGGTGAGCAGCACCTGGCAGCCGGTGGCCTGCTCGATCTCGGGAGTGTGGCGGTGCGCCAGCAGCCCGTAGGCGGTGAAGTCCTCGTCCACGGCGCAGAAACGGGTCGCCTCCTTCGCGTCGGCACCCGCCCCCGACGCCCCGCTGGCAGCGTCGACCACCACGCCTGTCAACTCGATGGCGCCGGCGGCTGCAAGCGGCGCCAGTGCCAGCGCGGCCGCCGTTACGTAGCAGCCGGCGGCGGCGACGAGCCGGGCGCCGGCGAGGCGCTCACCCACCAGCTCGGGGATGCCGTGCACCGCCTCGTCGAGCAGGGCGGGCGCCGGGTGGTCCAGGCCGTACCAGGCCGGGTAGGCGGCCGGGTCGCGCAGGCGGAAGTCGGCTCCGAGGTCGACGACGAGGCCGACCCGGTCGATCAGCTGCGGCACGAGGGCCGCCGAGGCGCCGTGCGGCAGGGCGAGGAAGGCGACGTCGACGTCGCCTTCCTC
>JAJZJY010000032.1 GCA_021809885.1 Actinomycetes bacterium | reverse complement strand
AGGCGACCATCGCCGGCGACGAGAGCCACCACGGCCTCCGCCCCGGCGAGCTCGAGGTGGCGGACCATCTCGGCTTGCACGTCGCGGTCGGTCATCCCCGGCCGCCAGCTCGAGAGGGCCCGCTCGAGGGCGAGGGTCGTGTCGCGCCCGAGCGACCGGAGCGCCGCTCGGCCAAAGGGTGTGAGCGCCAAGCGGCGGAGGACGAGGTCCTCGCTCACGTCCGCGCCGAAGCCGGCAAGCCCATCGGCGCCGAGGCCTGCGGGCGCTACTCCGAGCTCAGCCGAGCAGGCGGCCACGAATGCGTCCGGATCGTGCCAGGGAACGGCAACGACGGAGAAGCCGCAGGAATCGGGCGCCGAGTCGTCGACGAGGCGCGGCATCTCGACGTTGGTCGTGACGATCACCTGGCGGTCGGGGGACACGGCGACCCAGACCATGTCGACCGGCAGAGCGCGGTCGATCGCCGTGTTCATCCCGCCGGTGGCCCACGCGACCGCCGGCGGGCCGGTGAGCACCACGCCTGCGAGGCCGCGGTGCTCTATCAGCCCGCGCAGCCTCGAGACGGCCTCACCGACGTGCGCCGGGCGCGAGCTGTCCGGCGTGCGGGATGCCCCCCCGAGCCCCGGTGCAGGGCCAGAGGTCGTCGGAAGGTCGGCAGCGGTCATGCGAGCGGTGCCTCCCTCCCGGGCTCGGTGCCGACCCCTGCGTCCCACAGCCGGGGATTGGGCACGGCCACCCAGGCGCCTGCCTGGTAGAACGAGGCCTCCGAGACGAGGCCGGGAAGGGTCATGTCGAGCGCCGAGTAGATGTCTATCGGTGGCGGCGTGCCCTCTTGCACAGCGTCGATGAAGTCCCGGACCGGGAAGGAGTCGGCGCCCCAGTGGCCGGCGCCCTCGGCCACCTCCAGGTAGCGGGAGGGCAGGAGGTCGCCGTATTCATCGAGAGACTGCCAGCGCTCCGACGGGCTCTTCCCGAGGACGTAGACCCGAGGCTCCTGCCCGGTTGCCCGCGGTGCTTCGTAGGCACCCTCGGTGCCCTGGAGCGAGTAGTAGTCCATGAGGTGTGGCCGGTTCGAGAGAAGGTCGAGCCGGATGCGCACGAGCGCCTGGCGGGACGTCCTCGCGCTGAACACGACCGTGTCGTCGATCTCGTGCTCCACGTCGGTGTGCCGGCCGCTCCCGACGCAGCTCACAGCCACGACGCGGTCGTCGAACCACTGGAGCAGCGGTCCGAGGCTGTGGGTCGGATAAGTGTTCCCCGAGCGGCCGACCTGCCAGAAGTGGCGCCAGGTAGGGGCCCCGGTCGAGTCGGTGTGCCAGCCCTTCATCTCGTGCAGGTACTCGCCCTCGCCGAAGTAGAGCTCTCCGAACATGCCGGCCCTCGCCATCGCCCCGACGATGAGGTTGGGCCGGGAGTAGCAGTAGTTCTCGGCCATCATGTAAACCCTGTCGCTCGCCCGGGCGGCGGCAAGCAGCTCGCGGGACTGCTCGAGGCTCACGGCCGCAGGCACCTCGCTCAGCACGTGCACCCCTCGCTGCAGCGCCGCGACGGCCTGGGGCACGTGGTGGTGCTGGGGAGAGGCGACGATCACCGCGTCGACGCGCTCGAGGAGCTCGTCGTAGTGCTCCAGCGCCGGCACGCCCGCCTCGGCCGCGAACTCGTCCCTGGCCCTCCGGTCGGGCTCGTAGACCGCCACGATTTGGGCTCGGTCTCCGTAGGCATGCATCCCGGCGAGGAAACTCGCCCCGCGTGGCGCCCCCGACACCCCAATCTTCAGTTTCGACAAGAGCCGTCTTCTCCTTCCTTTACCGCTGTCTCTGGCCGCTCCCGGCCTGTTGACTCAGCCACCGGCGTGGGCGAGCCTGATCCCGCCGTCGACGACGATGGTCGCCCCCGTGACGTAGGCGGCCTGCTCGCTCAAGAGGAACTCGACGCAGGCCGAGACGTCGTCTGGATCCGCCAGGCGCCCGAGAGGGATCACCTCTTCCATCGCCGCCCGGCGCTCTGGCGCCTCCCTGAAGATCTGGGCCGAGACCCCGGCCTCGACAACGCCGGGGGCAACGACGTTCACCCTGATGTGACGTCCGGCGAGCTCGAGCGCGAGGCAGCGCGCGAGCATCTCCATCCCCGCCTTCGAGACGCAATAGGACATGAGGTCCCGCGCCGGGGCAGCACCGATCCACGACCCGATGAAGACGATCGACCCGCCGGCCTCGCTCATCGCCCGGGCGGCCGCCTGGGCAGCGTGGAAGGCGCCGTTCAGGTTGACGTCGATCACCCGGGACCACGAGGCGGGATCGAGGTCGATCGCAGCCGACCGCTCCACCACCCCGGCTCCCGCCACGAGCGCGTCGAGCGCGCCGTGGCGCTCCCTCACCCGGGCGACGAGGGCGTGGACGCTCTGGCGGTCGGTGACGTCGCAGTGCTCGACGCCCGGCCCGGCGGAGAGGTCGCATGCGACCGCCACGGCACCTTCGCGCCCGAGGCGCTCCACGATCGAGCGGCCGAGGTCACCCGATCCGCCGGTGACGACGACGACCTTGCCCGACAGCGAGCCACCGCTCATGATGCCCTCCCCCTCTCCGCCCCGCAGAAGTGGACCACGGTCGCAGCGAGCACCCGGGCGGCGCGGGCGAGGTCACTGCCCGAGACCTGCTCATCGTCGGAGTGGGCTGTCTCCTGGTTGACGCCGTGGTAGACCGCTGGCACCCCGTGGGCGACGAAATCGGCGGCGTTGCCGACGGCCCCGGCGGCCCCGAGAGGGAGCTCGCGGCCGACGGCGTCCCAGTATCCCCGGCAGAGCGCCTCGATGACGGGCTCACTCGGCTCGAGGGAATACGCCGGCCCGACCTCCTGCAGGCTGAGGCTCACCTCGAGCCCGGTCCGGGCAGCGGCCTCCTCGCAGAGCACTCGCAGCTCCTTGTCGACGTCGCCCATTGCAGTCGGCGGGCGGTAGCGCCGGGTCCCGACGATCTCGGCGCCGACAGGCACACGGTTGTAGAAGTCTCCCGAGCGGACCTGGCCGACGAACACCGTCTCGGGCCCGATGGCGTCCTCGGCTCCCGCCTCGAGGACTGCCGCCTTCTCCTCCAGCCGGTCGAGGAGCAACCTCACCGCCGCGATCGGGTTCGAGTCCCGGGTCCGGAGCTCGACCTCGTGGACAGGCGTCCTGCTCCCTCGCACCTCGATTCGGAAGATCGACATCCCCCGCGAGGCGGTCGCCAGGTGGTCGTGGCCGAGCTCAGCTATGACAGCGGCGTCCCCGGCGATCCCGCGCCGCAACAACGAGCGGAGCGTGCGCTGATCGCCGAGCGGCGCCTCGTGCAGTCCGTGGACGGTGACGAGCACGTCGCCGCGGGGCCGGACCCCGGCCTCTTCCAGGGCCCGCAGGGCTTCGCAGATGGCGGCGAGGCCGCCCTTCATGTCGGCCGCACCCCGGCCTCTCACCACGTTGTGCTCGAGGTCGATGCTGCACTCGCCGTGAGGGATGGGCACGGTGTCGCTGTGACCATCCAATTGGAGCGTCGGGCCGCCGCCGCTCCCCCGTAGGCGGGCGACGACGCTCGGGCTGTTGTCGAACTCCTCGTCGAGAGCGGTCTCGAGGCCGAGGCTCTCGAGCGCCGAGGCGTAGAGGGTTGCGAACTCCGCCTCGGCGCCGGTCGGGCTCGGCACCGAGACAAAACGGAACGTCTCCTCCATCACGCGGCGCGCGGAGACGGCCGAGCCAGCCAGGCGGGCAAGGTCCGAGGACTGCTCAGGCATCGGCATCTCGGCTCGGGACCGGCCGGGTGCCAGCGGCGGCGGCCGGCAGGACTTTGGACCAGCGTGCCTGGTCCTCCTCATGGCGGTACTCGGGCACGAAGCCGATCTTCAGGTAAGTCCGGATAGCCGGCAGCCGGAAGTCGTCGGTCTCGAGCACGACGGAGCGGAGGCCCTCCTCGAGGAAGTGGCGGAGCACCCCCCTCGTCACGACCCCGCCCAGGCCCCGCCCCGAGCTCGAGTTGTCGGCGGCGACGTAGTGAAGGTAGCCGGCACCCGGGAATGCCTCCGGCAGGTGCCTCGCGGACGCGACGGCGATCACGTCCTCCCCGGCCCGCACCACATAGGTCGCGTCGACGCCCTCGCTCGGACCGAGCTCGTGCAGGACCCGCGCGGCGTCCCAATCCTCTTCGTAGGCAGCTGACAAGAGCGCGGCAATGCCAGGCGCGTCATCAGGCGTTGCTCGATCCGACAACTCGTCGCCGGCCGCGTGCTCGGGGCCGAGTCTCGGCAGGCGCATGAACAGTTGGGGAAGCTCACTCATCGCTCTCCTCTCGTGGGCGAGCAGGCGTCATTTCTCTCGGGAACGCGGGCGGTCGGCATGTGTCGACCTGCCTGGAACGCCTCACCGGTGCACGCCGATCGTGAGGCCGGCGACCAAGTGGCGCTGGAACATCATGTAGACGATCATCGGCGGGATGGCGCTCAGCACCGAGCCGGCCACGAGCACGTAGGTGTTGAGGATGTGGTTGCCCTGCAGCGAGGCGAGGCCGACTGCGATCGTCTGCGACTGGATCGGCAGGAACAGCAGGGCGATGAGTAGGTCGTTCCAGACGGCGAGGAACTGGAGCACACCGATGGTCACGATCGCCGGGATGGCAAGCGGCAGCATGACCGACCGGAAGATCCGGACGTGCCCGGCGCCGTCGACGAGTCCCGACTCGACGAGCGCGTCCGGAAGACTCTTGAAGTAGCTCGCCATGAGGAAGACAGAGAGCGGGATGCCTAGACCGACGAACACGAGCACGGTGCCGAGCACGCTGCCGACGAGGCCGACCTTGGCGAGGTTCGAGTACTCAGGGATCACGATTGACTCGACCGGGATCATCATGCAGGCAACCGTGACGCCGAAGACGACCCTCGCCCCGGGGAAGTGCAGCTTCGCATAGGCATAGCCGGCAGGAACGGAGACGACGAGCACGCCGGCGACGGAGCATGCCGTGACGAGGGCAGACATGGCGAGTTGGTGCCAGACCGGCACGTCGCGGAACACCGCTCGCCAGTACTCGAGGGTGAACGGGCCCGTGCCCTGGGCCCGGAACGAGGCGACGACGACATCGACGAGCGGGTACAGCAGCGCAGCCCCGATCACGACGAGCGTCGTCGAGGCAACGAGGTGGCGCCCGGGCCGGCGCCTTGCCCGGGCGAGGTGGGGGGACGGCGTTCCCGCGAGCATCTCGTAGGTTGACGAGCTCACCACAGGTCCGCGGCCCGCCGTCGGCCGATCATGTTGATGGCGAAGGTCACCGCCAGCATGATGAGCAGGAGGAAGATGCCGAGCGCGGCCGCCTGCCCGAAGTTCCCGAGCGTGAACGCGTCCTGGTAGATCTGGAATTCGAGGGTAGTCGTCGAGAAGCCGGGGCCGCCGGCCGTCATCACGTAGATGAGGCCGAACATGCCGCTGAACCCGGAGATCATCGTGACGAGGAACGCGAGGCGCACGAAGCGCCCGAGGAGCGGCAGGACGATGTGGCGGAGGATCCGGAAGAAGCCCGCTCCGTCGACGCGAGCCGCTTCCACCACTTCGGGCGGGATAGAGGCAAGCCCGGTCATGAAGATCACGGTGTTGACACCGAACAGCGCCCAGTTGAATGTCGCCAGCAGGGCCGGGAGGGCCGTGTGGGTGTTGCCGAGCCAGTCGAGGGCGAAGCGGTGCAGCCCGAGCGCGCCGAGGAGCGAGTCGAGGCCCTGGCCCGGGGTCAGGAAGTTGCTGAAGATGATGCCGATCACGACCCAGGACAGGGCGACCGGAAGGAAGACGACGAAGCGAAAGGGCCGCCACCCAGGGACCCTCAGAGAGGTGAGGAACGCCGCTATGAGAGCGAAGAGCAGGCCGACCGGGATGGAGAGCACGACCGCGAGGTTGTTCCGGAAGATCTGGCCGATGGCGGTCGTGTGGAAAAGCAGCTGGCTGTAGGAGGAAAGCCCTACAAAATGGGCCGTCTGGCCGTTCCAGGAGGTGAAGCTGTAGTACGTCGCCTCGGCGATCGGGAAGACGACCAAGCCGGCTACGAGCACGGCGGCCGGCAGCGCCAGCATGACGCCTACCTTCTGCCGGCCGCGGTGCAGGTCCTTCGTGTCCTGGAGGCCGTCGCCGGAGCCCGCGCCGCGCGACAGCTCGATGAGAACATCACCCGCCAAGGTGATAGTTCACGTTTCGAGCACTCGTGGGCAGGTTCGACTCGGCGCCGGCGATCTCGGTCGCCGCCTGCCTCGGGCTGATCTGGCCGACGAGGACCTGGTCGAGAAGTCGTGCCGCGACGCTCTCCACCGGCGCCTGCATCAGGTTGTCGAACATCGGGTAGACGTGGAAGCTGGCCGAGCTCGCCATGGAGAGCAGACTCTGCTGGAGCGGATTGGTGGCCTTGTAGCCCGGCAGCACCGGGGTCTGGCCGGAGGTAGCAATGATCTTCTGTCCCTGAGGGCTCAGGATGAACTCGAGGAACTTGATCGCCATCGCCCTGTGCGGCGCCGAGGTCGGCACGCCGTAGCCCTCGCCGGTCTCCTCGATGATGCCCGACATCGGTGAGGTGCTGTACGGCGGGAGCATCGCCCCCACCTTGGCACCCATCGCCTGGTAGAAGGATCCGGCATCCCAACTTCCCTTGAAGATCATAGCGGCCTTGCCGCTCGTGAACTCATTGGCCGCGACCTTGTTCGTGAGGGCATTCGAGTTGGTACAGCCGGCTGCGGCCATCCCGTGCCACCTCGACAGCTGGTTCACGATAGGGCTCGAGGCGTAGGATATGCGCCCGTTGAGGAGCCCGTTCCACGACGAGAGCGGGTACACGCCGGCGAGCAGGTAGCTCCATTCGTACACCGGGTTGAACTCGCCCGAGCCGCTCTGGGCGCCGTAGACGACCGGGATCGCCCCAGCCGACCGGAGCTTGCCACAGTCTGAGGTGAGCTGCGACCAGTCGCGGGGAGGAGACGCGATGTGCGCCTTGGCGAACAGCGCCTTGTTGTAGAAGCCGTTGTAGAACTGGTTCTCGAACGGCACGCCGTAAGTGCCAGCCGGCAGGCTGCCGTTCTTCGCGAAGTAGCTCTCGCCGGAGACCTTGGAGAGAAGAGCGGACGAGATGTAGGGGTCGATGTTGACAAGGTTGGGCTCGAAGCGCGTCAAGTACTGAGCTGGCCACAGATTGACGAGGTCCGGGCCCTTGCCCGAGATGAGCGCAGCCTGCAGGGCGGCGAAGTAGTCACCGCTCGGCTGCGCCACGAGGTCGAAGGTGACGCCGGGGTGGCTCCTCTCGAACGCCTGGGTGAGGAGCTTCGTGGTCGTCGCTGCAAACGACCCGTTGTGCCACAGCACGAGTGTCTCGCGCGACGACGAGGGATTGCTCGACGACGACGCCGGCGTGTTCCCGCCGCACGCGGCAAGAATCAGAAACGCACCGGCGAGCAGGCTCACCAGCCTCCGCACCGAGGCGAAGCGGCTTGGGCTCCCGCCCCGCCGGCCCGCAGTGAGACCCCGGAATGTTCGACAGTGAAGTTTCATGTGTTCCCTCCCCTACGATCGACCGACCACCGGTTCGACGACGGCTCGGTGCGCCTGTGTCGGCGCCTCGAGAAAGTCGAGGTCGCATCCCCGTGGCGCCTGGGACACCGACCTCTTGTACAGCGCCACCCAGCCGCGCATCTCGCGATGGGAGGGCGGCGACCACCGGGCGAGACGGCGATCGAGCTCGTCGTCGTCGACGACCAGCTCGATGATCCCCTTCTCGACATCCACGCGGATGAGGTCCCCATCGACGACGGCGGCGAGCGGACCTCCGACGGCGGCCTCCGGCGCCACGTGGAGCACCACGGTGCCATAGGAGGTGCCGCTCATGCGGGCGTCGGTGACGCGCACCATGTCACGCACGCCCGCCTTGGCGAGGGACGCCGGGATCGGGATCATGCCCCACTCGGGCATGCCTGGACCCCCGACGGGACCACAGCCCCGCAGCACGAGCACGCTCGTCCCGCAAAGGTGCGGGTTGGGCTCGTCGATGCGCCGCCGCATGTCCTCGTAGCCGTCGAAGACGACGGCGGGCCCCTCGTGGACGAACAGCTCCGCCGACGCCGTGCAGGTGCGCAAGATCGCCCCGTCGGGTGCGAGGTTGCCCCTCAGTACGGCGAAGGCACCGCGCTCCTCGAGCGGCTGTGCAGCCGGGCGGATGGCCGGCCCCCGCCGCGGCGCAGCTTCGACGATCGAGGCGAGCGAGCCGGCCACGGTGGACGCATCGAGGTCGAGGTAGCTCGAGATCTCGGCGAGGAGGGCGGGCAGGCCGCCTGAGTCGTGGAAGTCCGGGACGAGGCCGCTGCCCGCCGGCTCGACGTCGACGAGGACGGGGATCTCGCTGCCGATGCTCGAGAAGTCATCGAGCCCGAGAGGAATCGCCGCTCGTCCGGCGATCGCCGTCAAGTGGATGACGGCGTTGGTGGAGCCTCCGACGGCGTTGAGGACCCTGATCGCATTCTCGAACGAGGCCCTGTTGAGCAGCGCGCTCGGCCGCAGCCCCTCGATCACGAGCTCTACCGCCCGCCTGCCGGAGCTCTCAGCGAAGGCCACGCGCCCCGAGCTGCCGGATGGGGCGGTGCTCGAGCCGGGAAGGCTGAGACCGAGCGCCTCGGTGAGGATTGCCATCGTGGCGGCAGTTCCCATCGTGTTGCAGGCGCCGCGCCCGCAAGAGAGGCTCTGCTCGAGCTCGCGCCAGGCGTCATCGCTGACGAGTCCGGCACGCCGCTCCTCGGAGACGCGCCACAAGTCGGTGCCGGTCCCGATCCGCCGTCCCCGGTAGACGGCGGGCTCACGGGTGCCTCCCGTCACGACGATGCTCGGCAGGTCAGCGCTGACCGCTCCCATGACCACCGCCGGGACGGTCTTGTCACAGGTGGCGAGCAGGACCGCCCCGTCGATCGGGTAGGAGCGGAGCGTCTCCTCCACCTCGATCGCGAGCAGGTTGCGATAGAGCATGGCGCTCGGCTTCATGAGGTCTTCACCGAGGGACAGCGTGGCGAAGACGACGGGGATCCCGCCTGCTGCGAGGACGCCCCGGCGGACGGCCTCGGCGAGATCTGCAAGCGGCATGTTGCAGGGGTTGAGCTCGCTCGCGCTGTGGGCGATGCCGATCACCGGCCGGTCCACCCGCCCGTCGAGCGGTGCGCCGGCCGAGCGCATCGCGACCCGGTGCAGGAGGGCCACCTCGTCGTCGCCGCTCAACCAGCGCGTGCTGCGCAACGGCCGCAACAGCTCAGCCGCCATTGGGGAACCACGACGCGGCGGTGATCGGGACTCCGAGCCCGACCGCTCCAGGCTTGGACTGGACGAGCTCGGGAGCGAGGCGCTGCAGCCACTCGAGAGCGACAGTCGCGCGATGGACCTTCTCGCGAGCGATGGTGGAAGCTTCCTCGACCAGGTGCTCCCCCGAAGGGTAGAGCGGACGCGAGTTGCGGAGCCCGAACTTCACGTACAGCGGCGAGCCGACGCGGATGAGCTCCGACATCTCCTGACCCCGGACGACGCCGGCCATCGCGTCGGGGGATTCCACGTACAGGTCCAGCGGGATAGCCGACGACGAGCGGAATTCCGCCAGTTCGTGCAGCGAGGTGTCAGAGGGGATGTTGGCGGTGGACGCTCCGAGATCGGCGATGACCCTCAGGGATGCGGGGTTCGACGGCGCCTGCATCACCGATACCTTCCAGACGACCTCGGCCGGCAGATCTCCTGCCGCCTGCAGGTCGTGGAGCACGCTGAGCAGCCCGATGTCGGCGATGAGGAAGCTGCGGATACCGAGCTCGACCGCCCGGGCGACATCCTCCAGCGCGTACCGCAGCTGCCTGACCGAACGTTGCTGGCCGGCTAGGGAGGCACCGTCGAGGGCTCGCGAGTGGTTGCCGATGTCGTACTCCTGGCGGGGGCCGGTGAACAGCGAGACCTCGATCCCGTGCTCCTCGCCCATCTCGGCCATATCCCGGATCTCCGCCGAGGTGAGCAGCATCGCTCCGCTGCCCTGCGACACCCGGTTGACGGTGAGCCCGACCGCCTCGGCCGAGTCCACCACGGCGGCGAGGACCTTGGGCCCCTCGACACTCGGGATCTCGACTCGGAACTGAGCCCCGTCAGGGAAGCGGCAGGTGCTGGCACTCGGAGCAGGCTCGATCGAGTAGCCCTTCGCGGCAAGGAAGTCGTCACCGAACATGCTCGCGTCCTAACTTCAGGGATCGAATCTCGTTCGGCTGTACCGAACGGAGTTCAGCGTAGGCGAAAGACTATCCGCGGCCAGAAGTGGTGTCAAGCAAGTCCGACCGCTGAGAACGTACTGGCGGACTCCGGAGCCCAACCTCGCCATTCGGTATAGTTGAATCCTGTGCGGGAGGACCGAACAGTCGCAGCCCCGGCCAGCAACGGCGTGAGGAGCGTCAACAGGGCCCTTGCCCTTGTCGACGCGGCGGCGATGGCAGGCCAGGGCGGCCTCAGCCTGGGCGATGCCGCCGAGGCGCTCGGCGTGGCGAAGAGCACGGCGTTCAATCTCCTGAAGACACTCGTCGCCCACGGGTACCTCCGCGAGGAGCGGCCGGGGCCTCGCTACCTGCTCGGGATGAGCCTCATGCGACTCGGCGACCTCGTCGGCCAGCACCTGCCTGTTGCAGAGATGAGCCGCGCCCTGCTTCGGGAGCTCACCGCGGCGACCGGCCTGACCTCGCGCGTAGCGGTCGTCGACGACGGCTGCCCCGTCTTCCTCGAGCGGGTGGACGGACCCGGCATGGTCCGCTTCCACACGCCGCTCGGCTTCCGGGAGGCGCCGCACGCAAGCGCGGCGGGCAAGGCGATCCTCGCCACCTACGACGACGCGCGCGTCCGCGCCATCTGCGAGGCCGAAGGCCTCGTGCCGCACACGAGATCGACCATCGACACGGTGGACGGCCTCCTCGCCGACCTCGAGCAGACCCGGGCACGGGGCTTCGCAGTCGACGACGAGGAGGCAGCCGAGGGCGTCTTCTGCGTCGGCGCCGCCTTCTCGGACCATCAGGGCCGGTGCCTCGGCGCGCTCAGCGTGACCGGCATACGAGCTGAGGCGCCGCCGTCGCGCCTGCTGCAGATCGGCCAGCTGGTCCGTGAGCACGCCGACCGGCTCACCAAGGACATGGGCGGCCACCTCAACGAGGTCCCAGCCTCACTCGACACCCGGCCGCGACGGGGAGAGCGGGGATGATCACGGGCGCCGGGCGGTCTCTCGTGGTGGCAGCGCCGGGATCGGTTTCGCTCGCGGCCTCCGGCCTGTCCAGCCCTGCCGAGGGCGAGCTGAGCGTGCGCCCGAAGCTCGTCGGCCTCTGCGGGACCGATCTCGAGATCATCGACGGGCGGATCGACCCGGCCTACGTCCGCTACCCGATCGTGCTCGGGCACGAGTGGTGTGGCGTGGTAGAAGGCGGGCAGGAGGGAGAACAGCTGGTCGTGGGCGAGGGCGTGGTGCCCTGCGGCCACTGCCAACGCTGCAGGCAGGGGCGCACCAACCTGTGCGAGACCTACGACGAGGTCGGCTTCACCCGCGACGGCGCGGCCGCCCCCGAGATCCGCGTCCCGCGGAGCCTCGTCCACGTCCTCGGGCCGGCGGCCGACCCGGCGGCCGCGGTGTTGGCAGAGCCTGCCGCCGTCGTCTACCAGGCCCTCAGGCGAGCCGCACCGGCACCGGGCTGGCGGGTCCTCGTGATCGGCGACGGCACGATCGGCCTCCTCGGTGCCCTTCTGTCGGGGCTGTGGTCGCCGGCCGTCGTCGATGTCGTCGGGACTCGGGCCGACCAAGCCGAGCTCGCCAGCCGGGCAGGGGCGGACTCCTTCCGCCCGCCGGAGCCAGCTCCAGGCGCAGACTACGACCTGGTCATCGAGGCTGCGGGGAGCCCGGCGGCTGTCGTGTCGGCGCTAGCGGCGGCGCGACGGGGCGGTGTCGTGCTGTTGCTCGGACTCCCGACCCACGGCCATGAGACGCCCTTCGCCGTCGCGGATGCCGTCAATCGCGACCTCGCCATCCATGCGAGCTTCAGCTACACCTCGAGCGCCTTCGCCGAGGTCGTCGCGCTGCTTTCCTCCCGCCGTCTCGACCCCTCCTTCATCGTGACCCACCGCTTCCCGCTCGAGGAGTGGTCGCAAGCACTCGAAGTGCTGCGCCAGCCGATCGGCGAACGGGGCAAGGTAGTGCTCGAGATGGAGCCCGGCTGAGAGCGCTGCGATCCCAGAAGGGCTAGGACCGGGCGCCGAGGTGCAGCTCTTCGGAGCGCCGGGCGGCGACGGCGTCACGGAGGTAGGCGCCACGGCTGAACCACAGCGCCGCGCCGGCGACGACCATCGGGACCGAGAAGAGCAGGAACGCCACCTGCAGGCCGTGGCCGGCACCCGCCGGCAGGCGGACGTGCTTGGTGTTGACGCCGGCGCCGAAGCCGGTGTGCGGAGCGCCGAACGCCGCCGACACCAGGCCGAACAACAGCGGCGCCAAGCCTTGCAGCGCCTGGCGGAGGGCGGTGCGCACCGCTTCGGCCCGGCCCCACAGGAACGACGGGACCACGTCGAGGCGGGCGGTGTCCACCGGGGGGTTGACGGCCCCGAGGAAGGTGGCGGCGATCACCATGATCGGTATGGCGAGGGCGGCCTTGGTCAGCAGGGTGGCAGGGACGAACACGAGCGTTGTCCCGACGAAGGTGACGGCGCCGACGATCATCCGGCCAGCCGCCCTGCCGTGGCCGATGAGCCGGTCGGCCGCCTGGCCGCTCAGCACGACGCCGAGGATGGCTCCGGCGGCGATGATGACGAACAGGACGCTGGCGGCCGACTGGCCGACGCCGTAGCGCTCCCGGAAGAACAGCTCCGCGAAGATCTCGAGGCCCTGCACGAAGAAGTAGCCGATGCCCGAGGCGAAGATCAGCGCATCGTTGCTCGGTATGCGCAGCACGAACCTCACCGCCTGCCACGTGGTCAGCTGCTGGTGGCCGCCGAGGACCGATCGGGGGTCGGCCTGCACGCCCATCTGCTCGGCGAGGCGCTCGACCTCCGACTCCCGCACCGGGACCGGACTGTTCTCCAGGCCGCGCCGCGCCGTGGCATCACCGGTGGTCGGCACGGTGACGGCGCCGGGCGGGAGACGGGAGGCGCCCCCGCGTAGCGGTTCGGGCAGGTACCGGTACAGCGCCCACGCCAGCACGAAGGCGGGGAGGCCGAGCGAGGACAGGGCGACGCGCCAGTCAGCGAGCCCCGACAGGATCCCGGTTACGAGGATGCCGAAGCCTGCGCCGGCCAGCTCCCCCACCAGCACGTAGCTCCACAGCCGGCCCCGCTCCTCGCCGGGGAAGAGGTCGCCTGCCAGCGACGCCAGGGCCGGCCCGGCTACCGCCGTGAGCCCACCTTGGAACACACGGACGGCGAGCAGCATGGTGAAGGAGGTCGAGGCCCCGCTCACCACCGTCGAGAGGCCCCAGACGACGGCGACGATCTGCAGCAGCCGCGTCCGGTTCCAGCGGTCGACGACCACGCCAAAGGGCAGCGTCGTCAGGCACCCCACCAGCGTGCTGGTGGTGGCGATCAGCCCGATCCCGACGTTGCCCACGTGAAAGGCGCTCTCGATGGGGGCCGCGAGCGAGCCGATCGCCCCGGAGTCGGCCGACTGCAACCCGAGGACGGCGGCGAGCAGCACCACGACGTGACGTCGCGCCGGGCCGCCCAAGGACGTCAGGGCCTCGAGCCAGCCGCGCGGTTGGCTCCCGGTCGTCACAGCGAGACCGTACCGAGCAGGCACGGGCAACCGGCGAGCGGCGGGTGGTGACGCTGACGACGACGGTCCCACCATCTACAAAGACCACGCGCGGATAGAGCCTCCGACCGCCCCGCCGTCATGCGCGTATGGTGCAAACCAGCCCAAAGCTAGCCGAGGAGCGGCGGCAGTTGCTCGGCCAGCTCGGGGATCGTCCAGCGGTCGGGGCGGGAGAGACCGGCCTCCTTGGTCCAGCCCGACATCGGCTGCACCGTCCCGCCGAAGGCGTAGAGCATCCGCCCCGTCACCTCACACCCCTCGGTCGCCAGCCAGGCCACGACGGGAGCGACGTTGCCCGGGTCCCACTCGTCGAAGCGGGCGGCGTCCTCCGGCGGGCGGACGATCTCGTCGAGGCCCGGGGTGGCCTCGGTGAGCCGGGTGCGGGCGGCCGGGACGATGGCGTTGACCCGCACCCCGTACCGGCCGAGCTCGAGCGCGGCGATCGTGGTGAGAGCGGCGATCCCGGCCTTGGCGGCGCCGTAGTTGGCCTGGCCCGGGTTGCCGTGCAGCCCGGACGTCGAGGACGTGTTGATCACCGACGCCCGCACGTCGTCTCCCGCCTTGCTCCGCTCCCGCCAGTAGGCGCCAGCGTGGTGGAGCGGGACGAAGTGGCCCCGCAGGTGGGCGTGGACGACGTCGTCCCAGTCGTCCTCGGTCATGTTCACCAGCGTCCGGTCCCGCAGGATGCCGGCGTTGTTCACGAGCACGTGCAGGTCCCCGAAGGTGTCGACCGCCGAGCGGACGAGATCCTCGCCGGCCTGCCAGTCGGCCACGTCGCTGGTGTCGGCGACCGCCTCGCCTCCCGCCGCCGTGATCTCGTCCACGACGGACTGGGCCGGGCGGCCCCCCTCACCCTGACGGCCGTCACGGCCGGTGCCCGTGTCGTTGACCACGACTCTGGCGCCTTCGGCGGCGAACAGCAGGGCGTGGGCCCGGCCCAGGCCGCGGCCGGCGCCGGTGATGATCGCGACCCGTCCATCCAGAGCACCCACGCAACGATCATGGCAGCCGGATCGCCGCGCCGCCGTGTTGGGCGCCCGGCGGGAGGGCGCCGAGGAAGGCGTCGAGCAGCTCGCCGGCCGCCGCCCCGCCGCAGGACCGGGCCCCACCGACGGCTTGGGCCACCCCGGCGAGCTGATCGGCCGCCTCACGGATACGCATGGGCAGGCCGGCAGCGTCCGGGTCGTCTACCCAGCGATCGAAACCACACTGGAAGATCGCCACCCCGACGCTCGCGAGCAGCCGAGCATTCGCGGCATCGACCCCCCGTTTGCCCAGTGCCTCCGCCAGCGCGTCGGCGACATCAGCGAACTTGGTCCGCCCGCGTTCCTGCAGTTCGGGGCTCGCGGCG
>JAJZJY010000880.1 GCA_021809885.1 Actinomycetes bacterium | reverse complement strand
CGGCGAGCGGGCCTGGCTCGAGCGCCTGCTGCTGCGGGCCGGCCCGGCGGCGACGGTGGTGGAGGGAGACGGGTCGCCCGGCCGGCAGGCAGCCACTCGGATCCTCGCCCGCTACCGCCCCTGAGGAAGGATCGGGGGGCCGGCAACGGCGGCCGCCCCCATACCGGGGCGAGCATTCTGTAGCTTCGGTGCGATGTACGAGTCGTCCGAGGCCACCGACGCCGCCGGCGCCCCGGGCGGTGGCGGCGGCCCGGAGGGGGAGCAGGCAGGCGGCGACGTGGGCGACCGGCGCGCCGGTGCCGCACCCCGCCGGGGCTCCCGGCGGGGGCTGATCGAGTGGGTGGTGATCATCGCCCTCGCCCTGCTCGCCGCCTTCGTCATAAAGACTTGGGTGCTGCAGGCGTTCGTCATCCCGTCGGGGTCGATGGAGCCCGCCATCAAACCCCACGACCGCGTGCTCGTGAACAAGCTGGCGTACGACTTCCACCCGGTGCACCGGGGGGACATCATCGTGTTCCGCAAGCCGCCCGCCGACACGCAGCCCGGCAACATCAACGACCTCATCAAGCGGGTCATCGGCCTGCCCGGCGAGACGCTGCAGTCCGGCCCGCACGGCGAGATCCTCGTCAACGGCAAGCCCATCCGCCAGCCGTGGATCGCCCCGTCGGTCCTCCGGGCCCCCCAGCCGACGATCTGCGACCCGAGCCTGTCGCGCGTCGACTGCGTGGGCAACGTGCTGCACCTGCCCAAGGGTGAGTACTACGTGCTCGGCGACAACCGGACCAACTCGGACGACTCCCGCTACTGGGGCCCGGTGCCCGCCCGGCTCATCATCGGCCAGGCCTTCTTGCGGATCTGGCCGCCTTCGCGCTTGCACTGGTTCTGACCGCAGCGGCGCCCTCCGGCGCCGGTGACGTTAAGGCCGGCGCACGCTGCGCCGATAGCTCCTGTGCCGACCGATGGCGGCCGGCGCACGAAGGAGCGATCGGTGGCCACTGTCCGTGCCAGCTGCCCGAGCTGCGGCGACGTCGAGACGACGACGCGAGCGGTGCAGGTGCTGCGCTGCTCCACGACTGGCTCGGCGTCCTACGCCTTCGTGTGCCCCGCATGCCGGTTGAGGGTCGCCAAGGAGGCGAACGAGCACGTAGTGCGCCTACTCGTCGACGCCGGCGTGGCGGTCGTCGACTGGGAGCTGCCGGCCGAGCTCGACGAGCCCAAGTACGGCCTGCCCGTCACCCACGACGACCTGCTCGCCTTCCACTTCTCGCTCCAGGAGCCGGGGTGGCTCGAGGAGCGGGTCAAGGTGCTGCGCGCCGGCGAGCGGGGCCGCTGACCGGCAGCCCGCTGACGGCGTGGCCGGCGGCGGGGACCTGGAGCGGCCACGCCGGCCTGCCGGTTCGAGACCGGGCTGGGACTTGTAGGCTCGCGCCGTGTTCGACCTGAGCCCCGAGAAGCTCCTGCTCCTCGGTGTGATCGCCTTGGTGGTCCTAGGTCCGGAGCGGCTGCCGAAGGCGGCCCGCCGGGCCGGGCAGCTCCTCACGCAGCTCCGCCAGGCCAGCGGGACCTTCCAGCAGGAGCTGCACGGGGCGCTGGCCGAGCCGCGCCAGGCGCTCGAGGAGGCCAAGCAGGAGCTCGGCCTGGCGAGCATCCCCCGCGTGCCGAGCGTGCGCCGAGCGGTGGTCGACACCTTGACCGGAGCCGTCGACACTCCGAGCTGGGTGTCGCCCCCCGCTGACCCGGACGTCGCCGACGGCCCGCCGCCCCCGGCGCCGGACGACCCCGCCCTCAACTGAGACCTCGACCCGTGACCCTCACCGACCAGCGCGACCTGCGCAACGGCTCCGGCGCCGACGACGGCACCGCCGTCACCGCAGAGCGGGGCACGATGACGGTCTTCGAGCACCTCGCCGAGCTGCGCAACCGGATCATCGTCTGCGCCGCGGCTGTCGTCGTCACCACCGTCGTCGCCTGGTTCTTCTACGCCCAGGCGGTCGTCTTCATGCGCCAACCGTACTGTCAGTTCGTGCGTGCCTACCCCGGGCACGCCTTCTCCGGTCGCTGCAACCTGTACTTCACCGGTCCCCTCGAGGGCTTCACGACCCGGCTCAAGGTGAGCCTGTACGCCGGCATCGCCCTGGCCGCCCCCGTGTGGATCTGGGAGATGTGGCGCTTCATCACCCCCGGGCTGAAGAAGAACGAGAAGCGCTACATCGTCCCCTTCGTCGCCGCCGCCACGGTCCTGTTCGCCATGGGCGTCGCCGTCGCAATCCTGGTGTTCCCGAAGGCCCTGCGCTGGCTCATCCTCGTGAGCGGCCCGGGCATCGATCCGCTGTTCACGCCGACCAAGTACTTCACGTTGTACGTGCTCATGTGCCTCGTGTTCGGCACGGTGTTCATCTACCCGCTGGTGCTCGTGGCACTGGAGCTGACCGGTGTCGTGCCGAGCGCCCGGTGGCGCAAGTGGCGGCGCCCGGCAATCGTCGCGATCGCCGCTGCCGCCGCCGTGTCGACGCCGAGCAACGATCCCTTCTCGTTCCTGGCGCTGGCCATCCCCATGTAC
>JAJZJY010000879.1 GCA_021809885.1 Actinomycetes bacterium | reverse complement strand
CATCATGTCAGTTCACCTGTCAGCAGTTGCTGTCGGGGCCCTCCTTGCCGCCGGGTACTTCTTCGGCGCGGTCGGGCCGGACAAGACCACTGTCATCGTGCCCGCCGAGACACCGCCTACGGCAGTGCGCAGCACCAACCAGGGCATAAGCCAGGCGAGCGGGCGACTCGGGGGAATCCTCGGCGTGACCCTTTATGGAGTCCTCGCCAGCATCGCCGGGCCCGGTGCGGGACTGCTGCTCTTTGCCGGGACAGCAGCCATCGGCGCAGTCGTCACCGCGCTCGCGAGCGCCCGCGGCGACATACCGGGTGGTCGCGGCGTCCCGGGTGGTCGCGGCGTCCCGGGTCGTCGCGACCGGACCCGACCCGACTGAGGACCGCCGGTCGGCGCTTAGCCCGGCACGATCTTCCGAGACCGTTCCGGTCCAATTTGCCTATTCTTGTGACTATCGAAGAGATCCCACCTTCGTGACTATCAAGCACCGAGCCAACTTGTACCGGCGCCGCTGATCTCGCTTGCAAGCAGATGCGACGCAATGCAATGCAACCGAGTACGATGTAGTTGGTGCGGGAGATCCGCTGGACCGAGAGGGCCGAAGATCGCGTTTCCACGCACGCCGTCAGCCCAGGCGAAGTCGAGCAGGTCGTCAACACTCGGCCCCGCCTGGTGCTAACAGGCCGAGAGGGGACGGAATACGTGTTCGGCACGACCGACACCGGCCGACACCTGCTGGTCGTGCTCACGGAGGCGATCGACGGACGCGACTACGTGGTCACCGCACGGGAGATGACCGAGGCCGAGCGCCGGGCCTTCAGGCGCAAGGGAAGGTGAGAAGAGCGATGAGCAAGTTGGAAGAGATCGCCGCCCACGCGGAGACCCACGACTTCGCGGACGAGATGCAGGACGCCCTATGGGAGGACGAGACTCAGGCCGACCCGATGATCACCACGTCGCTTCGGTTGCCTAAGTCCTTGCTGGACTGGGTGCGCGAGCGAGCCGCCGAACAGCACGTCCGCCCGAGCGTGCTGATCCGACAGTGGCTGGAGCAGCGCCGCGATGCAGGTGGCGCGGCAGGCGCCGAGGACCTCGTAGTGCGGATCGGACGCCTGGAGGAAGCGGTGTTCGCCGACAAGCGGGTTTCCTGATGCTCGCTCCTTCGCGTTGGGAGAGCCGCTGTGTACTATTCGGTGAACCAGGGTGGGTTGGCCACACGTCGTCCCACCGGGCGCCCCCGTGACCGGTGCGCCGGCACGCCTTCATCACACCGTGACCCGCTCCGTGTCGAGGCCGAGCTCGGCGCGAAGCCAAGCGACTTCCGGCCCAGGGAGATGGTCGGCGCGCTCGGACGCGCTGCGGTGTTCAAAGTTGCGCAGCAGAGACTCAAGTTCGTCCCGGTACCCACCGCGGGCCACCGCTTCTCGTGGGCTGAGCCCGCCGAGGTGATGGTTGGGATCATCGATCCAGCGACGGTAAGTGAGTTCGCGAAATGCGGCCTCCAGCACCAAGGACTCCATCTCATCGGTGTGCTGGGTGGCATGTCGGCGAGCTTTGGGCGAAGTCTCGCTCTTGGCTGCTGCGCTAGATCGAGCTTCTTCTACCGAGCGCACGCTGCGGGTGGGATCGTTCACGAGGTCACCGAGATGGCGCTCGACTAGTGCAAGGGCGGCGACCATGCGTTGCTCAGAGAGCCCAAAGAACTCGAGACGGTCGCCACGCAGGGTGAAGGTGCCGAGTGAAGTGAGGTCTTCGAGCTCGAGGCCGCCATCTTTTCCGACCGATATCGGTCCACTCTCGATACAGATCGCCCCGACAGGCAGTACGCCTCGACGGGCGAGCAAGCCGCGGCGGGAAGCAAGCCAGTCAAAAGTGACGCCCTCTCCATCGTCCGTCGCGCCCCCAGCCGCGAGTTCCGCCGCGCCGCACAGCTTCTCCAGCGCGTAGGCAGGATCGCTTACCCGCCAGGACGCCTCGGCCATCGAGACCGCATCCCCCTCGGTCGTGTACGGCACCGGCTCGGCGCGGCGGCTGGCAGGGATGAAGCACACCAGCTCGCCAGCGCCGACGCGCAGTGCGCTCTCCAGCGCGACTGGACTAGTGCCGAGGTCCCGTGCACTGGCAATGCGCTGAAGCTCGACCAACAGTTCGGCCTCCTCGGCCGGTTCGAAGAAAGTCGCGGCACCCCACAGCGTAGGGACCGGTCCACCCTCCATCACTCGACAGAGCAGGACATGCCAGCGCACTGCTTCGCGAGACACGTTAGGACTCGTTACGCGCCTCCTCATGCCGTTGAGCACGTTCTCTAGATCGATCCATGAGCCTGGCGCGGCATCTACCACACGGTGCAGTCCGAGCCGACTCTCGGCGATGCGCATCGCCATGTCCCGCTCGCTCCGGGAGAGGTGGGGTAACTTGGCGTAGCGCTGTGCCGGCACACCCTCGCCGTCCGTAAGCCCACGATCGATCAACAACCAGCAGAGCGCTAGGGACAGATCATCGTCCCCTGCCGGGCGCTCCTTGCTGCCGATCCCGCGGGCATCCAAGTGTTCCTTGAGCGCATCACCGA
>JAJZJY010000878.1 GCA_021809885.1 Actinomycetes bacterium | reverse complement strand
TGGGGACGAGGGCGGAGCCGAGCACCTCTCCCCCGGCGCCGACGATCCCAGCCCGGAACTTCGTGCCGCCGACGTCGACGGCCAGGACACAGCCGCTCGTCAGTGGTCGCGCCGGAAGAGGTGCGAGCGGAGCCACTCCCGGGTGTCGTGCAGCGCGTGCTCGAGGCTCGCGGGCTGCTCGCTGTCGCCGCGGGCGCGGGTCAGGTCGTGCCAGCTCGCCTTTCCCAGGCGTCGGAGGTTCCGCTCGAACACGACGGCCGACACGAACATGATGGCGACACCCACGAGCCCGAGCTCGACCGACTCCGAGTAGAAGGCGACCAGCACGGCCAGCCCGGCCAGGAACCCCAACGCCGCCCACTTGCACTGCCGCCCGGCGTGCCGATAGACGGTGTGGGTGCGCACGCGCTCGGCGAACTGCGGGTCCTCGCGCACGAGCGACTCCTCCAGCTCCGCCAGAATTCGCTGCTCGTGCTCAGACAGCGACACCGGGTCGCTCCTCCTCCACTTCGCCTTCCGGCCCCTCGCCCTGCCGCACCGGTGTGGAGGAGCACCTCCTCCTCCACCGGCTCGGAGCACCGATGGCCACCCCGACCATGCTCACCTCGACCATGTTCGCGCCACTGTTTCTTCGATTCCACAGTCTACGACGCTGCGGCGAACCCGGCACCCCGCCCCCTCCCTGCCGCCTACGGCCTGTCGGCTCCGCCGGAGTCGGCTCCGCCGGAGCGGCGACGCCTACGGCGTGACCACAGGCCGGAGACCGCGGCGCCGAGCACCCCCGAGATGACGATCACCACGATCAGCGGCGCGGCGGTGGTCGTCAGCCAGAAGTGGATCCGCACTCGCTGGAGGTTCACCACCGCGAACCAGATCAGCAGAACGAGGACAACGCCCGTGAGCACGAGCAGCATGTCGCGCCCGTGACGTCGGCGAGGAGTCACCTCAGGCGGCGGCTGGGCCCCCGGTACCGACCACTGGTCCTCCATGGCGGCCTCCTTTCATCACGGCCCCGATCCTCGCCACGACACCGGGAGCTGAGACTGCGGCCTCGGGCCTCGGCCCTCGCCGCTCTGAGGCCCGCGCCACTCTGAGGCCCGCGCCGCTCTGAGGCCCGCGCCGCTCCGAAGACCACGCCCTAGCCCCCCAGACCTGGGACGCCCACGGGGCAGGTGACACCGGTGCCCCCGAGGCCGCAGTAGCCACGGGGGTTCGCCGCGAGGTACTGCTGGTGGTACTCCTCCGCGTAATAAAAGGGCCCGGCGACCACGAGCTCGGTCGTGATCTCTGCGAAGCCAGCGGCGGTGAGTCGCTCCTGGTACCTCACGGCAGACGCACGCGCGGCGTGAAGCTGCGCCTCGGACGTCGCGAACACCGCGGATCGGTACTGCGTCCCCACGTCGTTGCCCTGCCGCATCCCCTGCGTCGGGTCGTGCCCCTCGAAGAACGCCGAGAGAAGCTTCTCGTACGAGACCGTCGCCGGATGAAAGACGCAGAGGACCGCTTCGGCGTGCCCGGTGAGTCCCGTGCACACCTCCTCGTAGGTGGGGTTCACAGTGTCGCCGCCGCAGTAGCCCACCGCCGTCGTCCACAGCCCGTCGAGCTGCCAAAAGATGCGCTCGGCTCCCCAGAAGCAGCCCATGGCGAAGATCGCCCGCTCGGTGCCCTGAGGGAACGGCGGCACCAGCGGCGTGCCCAGCACGAGGTGGCGCCCAGGGACGGCCATCGGCACCGACCGCCCGACAAGCGCATGCGCCGAGTCCACCTTTTCCGTCACCGCCCCTCCGTGACCGTGCTGCCGACGTTCAGCACCGCGATCTTCCTCGATCCTCACGCATCTTCCCAGCGTACGACTACGAGGCCACGCGACCCAGTCAGCGCGACGGCCGGACGGCGACGCCGGACAACTACGTTGGGTGGCGGTTGTGCGGAGGGGATCGCCCGCGTGCGAATGGTGCGCGCGGGCGGTCGCTGTGGCAGTCCGAAGCGGCGGTCCGCGCTGCGGGCCACTATCGGCCATCGAAGGGACGGTGCGCAATGACGCCAGCCGGCTCGGGCAGCATCCAAATCGAGCGCGACGAGCGCGACGAGCGCGCGCGGCGCCTCGCTGCGGCGTACACGTCGGTGCGGAGCACGACCGAGGCGCTGGCGTCGCCGCTGTCGGCCGAGGACCAGACCGTCCAGTCCATGCCCGACGTGAGCCCCACGAAGTGGCACCGAGGGCACACGTCGTGGTTCTTCGAAACCTTCCTCCTGCTGCCCGAGCTGAACGGCTATACGCAGCACCACCCCATGTACGGGTTCATCTTCAACTCCTACTACGAGGCAGCCGGCGCGCGGCATCCCCGACCCGAGCGTGGCCTCCTGTCGAGGCCGGGGGTCACGGAGGTCGCCGCCTACCGTCGGCACGTGGACGCGGCGATGGCGGAGCTCTTGGAGCAGCCGCTCGCCGACACGACGCTCGACCTCGCCGAGCTGGGCATCCACCACGAGCAGCAGCACCAGGAGCTCCTCCTCATGGACATCAAGCACGTTTTGTCGAAGAACCCGCTCCTCCCCGCCTAC
>JAJZJY010000877.1 GCA_021809885.1 Actinomycetes bacterium | reverse complement strand
GCACGCAGGTACATTACCGCTTTTCGACAGCGAGCGACACCACATTTCGCCGGAGATGGGTACCGCTCTTCGACATCTGGCGACACCCGGCCCGAGGAGGTCTGGCGGGCGCTCACCGACCCGGATCTCCTGGCCCGCTGGTGGGCGCCCGGGGCATGCGTCCCGTGGTCGGCCACCGCTTCAGCTTGGACATGGGTGCCTGGGGACAGCAGCCATGCGAGGTCACCGCCGTCGGCCCGCCCAGGCTCCTCGCCTACACCTTCATCGGCGACAGCCTCGACACCACCATCACCTGGCGACGCGCACCCGAACCCGAAGGTACGGGCACGCGGTTGTTCCTGGAGCACGAAGGCTTCGACCTTGATTCGCCGGCGAGACCTCAGGCCGCCGACGGCATGGGCGCCGGCTGGCCAGGCGCGCTGGCCCGCATCGGCGGTGCGCTCGATGTGGCCGAGGTCACCGGCGGTTCAGGCAAGGACAGTCTCCGACTGGCCCGAGTTTCGCGGGACCCGCGGCTGGCGGTCGAGACTGAGTAGGGCAACCGCCCAGGCGGCTGCATCAGGGCAGGGCTGGCACCAGCGGCTTCGTCAGGCTTGAGGCCCGGAGGTGCGTGCTGGTCATGAACCCCCCGCCACCATCGAAACGCTGGTTGGCGCGTCTCGTGCATAGGGTACAGGCGCCTGACCAGCAGTTTCGCGTTCGGGCCGAGATCGAAGATCGGGGTTCCTCGGGGCTTTTTCTCGGGACCTACTCACCGTTGCCCTATGCAGCCCCATGCGGGTGGTCGCCGCGCACGCGGCCGCTGACCAGCGGATCCGCCATAGCGTCTCCGGTCGAGGTGGTGCTGCAAAGGGCTGCCCTGGGGTTGCCCTATGCAAATGTTCTACTCACCTTCGCGTCACTCGATCTCGACTTCGCCAGCGAGAATGGCCGGCAGGTTGAGGGGAGCGGCGGGGTCGATGGGCGGTGCGGGCGTGCTGGCTGGCCTCTATTACGTGGAACTCCCAACGACAAGTTGGGAGGCGGATGCGTGATCGTTGTCGAATTCGCGTCGCGGCGCTGAATCGAATCCCGAGCCGAGTCCCCCGACGTCACGCTCGCCGTCGCAGTGGAGTGGGTCGCGCGAATCTGTCCGGAGGCTTCCCAGGTGGCGGCTGCAGAAGTTCGCACTTTGGCTCAAGAGACCGCCGATGGTGTCTCCCCATGCCGGCGGTAGGGGCGACCTCAGGTCCAATGGATCGGACGTTGGTAGGGGATGGGTCCGCCGTGATCTGAGGTCGATGTTCAGCGACGGCGAAGAGCCCGCTCGAGCACCGCGTGGCAAGCTTGGAACGGTGTTCGAGAGCTTCACCGACCGGGGCCGCCGCGTCCTTGTGCTGGCACAGGAAGAAGCACGCCTCCTCGATCACCGGTTCATCGGGACGGAGCACCTCCTCTTGGGGCTACTCCACGAGGGCGATGGCCTCGCGGCCAAGACGCTGATGTCGCTCGGAGTCGCGCTCGACGCCGCGCGCCGAGCAGTCTACGAGAGGACCGGCCCACTCCCGTCAGGCGCTCCTGGGTCACCGCCGTTCACTCCCGAGGCAAAGCGGCTCCTGGAATTCTCCTCGCGCGAGGCGCTGCAGCTCGGCCACAAGGGGATCGACACCGAGCACCTGCTCCTCGGGCTCGCCCGGCAAGGAGAGAGCGGGGCGGTCACGGTGCTCGCCAGCCTCGGCGTCGATCTGGACCACGTGCGTAGGACGCTCCTCTCGCTCATGAGCGACCCTGGTTACGTGCCCAGTGACGAGGGGGCGATCGTCAGCGACGCTCCTGGAGCACGCAAGAACGACCTCCGACAGGTCAGGCTCGAACCATCGGAACGACGCGCCGTCTTCGCATCCCAAGCGCCACCCGACGATTTCGGCAGCGACTCGCTCGGAGTTCGCAATGGCCCGCCAGCAATGCGAACACCTCCCCCGGAGGTGCCAGCGACCATGGCGAGCGAACTGGCATCTCGCTATAACCGGCTTCCCGTCCAGCGCATCCGTCGACACGCAGACCTCTGGGCGCTCCGTAGTGTCGAGGAGGAGCACGTCGATCTGCTTGCTCGCCGGCACCAGCTCGACGATGTGGCCCGCGACGTCAGCGCGAGCTGGTGGCTCGCAGAGGTGCAGAGACGCTGCGCAAGCATGAGTGCACGCCTCCAACGCGAGGAGCGCCGTCGCTTGCAGCGGATCCATCGACATCCGCAGTTTCGGTCGAACGCGGTGTTCCAGCTCTACTGGAACACCGTGGGGCCCGGCGGGAGGACCTGGTTCGGCAACCGCTACTCGACGGTCCGGCGCTACACCTTCAGGAGCCACTGGCGACCGTAAAGACTGTCTCCCCGCCGGCAGTAGGTGCGCATCTCCGCGCTGACGAGATCCTCGCGGTTATGGGGCAGCCTCGCCGGCCGAGCTACTGGTCACTCCGAACTCCACGACGGCCTGCTCTACGCCACGCAAAGGCCATGTGGCAATCAGCCGAACGCGGCCATCGGCGGGTCTAGGCATTACCCAGAGCCAGAAAGTCTCGAGGCCCGAGTCATCTCTGCGAAA
>JAJZJY010000876.1 GCA_021809885.1 Actinomycetes bacterium | reverse complement strand
ACCTCGACCCCGTCGGGGCCGAACGGCGAGGCCGGACGGGTGGCTGGCCGGGGGATACGGGCGATGAGGCTGGTCACTGGTTTCCTCGTTTCATCGTGTGGGCACTTTCTGACTGGGCCCGCTGGGTCCACTGGGTCCCTGGTGTGGGATGGGCGACGGTGACGGGAACGTCGGTGTGGCCAAGCCCGGCCGGCCGGGGTGGCCCGGCCGGGTCGAGGGCACGAGCGAGGCACCCGGCCGCCGCGGGCCCGTCGAGGACGGTGAGGGTCACCCCGGCCGCGCCGAGCGCGACGACAGCTTCGGCGGCACGGCGGTGCAGGCGCCCCGTTGCGTCGTCGTCGCCGGTCTGGCGCAGCACCACGAGCACCTCGCGGGCCAACAGGTCCCGCCGCTCGGCCAACTCGGCGAGGAACCGGGCGTGGCCTCGGGCAGCGGTCTCCAGGGCAGGGTGCGGGAGTCCCGGCGCGGCCGCGAGGAGCGCGTCGATGCTGGGTGCGAGGTCGACCGGCTCGGCCCGCACGAGGATCTCGATCGGCTCGGCGAGCGAGTTGAGGAAGCGAGCGAACCCGGCTATGAGCGCCTCCTGCTCGGTCGGGGTGCGCAGCGAGAAGGTGACCGCGTTGGCCCGGCAGATAAGCGCCAGGCCCTCGGCCCCGAGGTCGACGGTCCCGTTGTCGGCGACCCCGGCGAACGGGAGGCGCAACGGCGCTGGAGGTGGCCCGGCGCTGGCAGCGGCGAAGGCCGGGGCTGCAGGGATGCCGTCGGAGGCGGGCACCAGCCGGCGGGGGGAGCGGTGTTGGCGCCAGGCGGCATGGGCCCACCGGTCGGCGGCTACCCCTTCGACGCGCCCGAGGGCGAGGAGCGCGGACAGCGCGCCGAACGGCAGGGCCACGGCGCCGAAGACGGCGATTGGAACCAGGTGGCGGGTGGCTGAGTACCCGGCCCAGAGCACCAGCGAGGCGGTGGCGAGGATGGCGAGCTGGCGGGCGGTGAGGTTGGCTAGGAGCCGGTCGGGGCGCTCGACATCGGCGGGAATGCGGACTCTGCCCCGGTCCCGGTCCCGGTCCCGGCCCCGGTCCCGGCCCCGGTCCTGGTCGGTCGTCACAGCCCGACCCCCGCGGCGAGGGCCTTGGCCCCTTTGTAGATGATCACGTCACGCACCACCCGGCCCATCCCGCCGTGGCCGCGGGAGCCGGAGAAGACCATGCGAGCGACCCAGGACGGGATCTTGACGAGCACCCAGCACAGGCACGCCGAGACCAGCAGGTCGACCAGCCCCCCGGTCGAGGCGATCCCGAGGTTGGCCGGCCCGCCGGTGGCGAAGAACACCCGCAGTGCGGTGACGAGCACGAGCGACTGGGCGACCTGGACCGCCAGGGTGCCAACGAAGGCCCGCCACCACAGCTTGGCTAGTCCCTCGGTCTGGGGCAGCGCATGGCAGACGAGGCAGATCGGCGCGGCGACGACGAGGAGCATCACGAGGGCGAGGCGGACGATGTAGGTGGCGAGCAGCACGATCGCCAGTACAGCGACGACCCCGCCGAGCAGCACCACGAAGATCCCGCCACCGGCGAGCGAGCCGAGGACCAGCTGGCGCAGCACGACGGCGGCCTGGGCCGGGTCCACCCCCTGGCCGAGGACGGCCTGTGACAGGGAGTCGGCAGTCGAGATGGCGAGCCCGGCGAGGCCGAGGCTGGCATTCACCGCGATGGCAGCCACGACGATGCGGGGCAGGACGTCTTTGGCTGCGGTGCGGGTCTGGAGGGTCTCATGTCCCATGACGATCGCCCCGCCCACCAACACAAACAGGACCAGGAACGCGTCGGCGATGCCTTCGGTCATCCGCCACAGCTGCCCGACCCGGCCCTGGGCGGTGACGTTCGGGGTGGCGAGCAGGGTGTGGCCGAGCAGGGTCAGGACCGGGTCGAGCGCGTCGGTGACGAGAGTGCGGAACCAGTCGTCGATGGCAGCCTCGATGTGCCCGGTGATGTCGAACAGCCCGGGTGAGGGTTGCGTGCCGCCGCTCACCGTCCCGCCGCTGCCCGGAGCGGGCGCCGACGGTGCGGTCACATTGCCAGGGCCGACCTGGATGCCGGGGGGACCCTCGCCCGACGACGAACCGCCGGTTGCGGTGCTCGAGGTTGCCGCCGTTGGCGCTGCGGTCTGGGCTGCGGCGAGGATCACCGCCGGGGAGCCGACCTCGACCCGGTGACCCACGAGCGCTCCGGCTGGGTGGCCGGTGCCGCCGAGGGCGAGTACTGCCACCATGGCACCGGTCGCCACGAGCAGCCCCGTGCGGCTGAGGCCCCGCCAGCGTGGCCGGGTCGTCATCAGCCGCCGACGATCGAGGCCAGGATGGAGACCAGCAGCGGTGCCAGGATCGCCAGCGCATAGCCGATCGCCGCGGACTTGAGGGCAATCTTGGCCTTCTCCACCTGGCCGGGATCGCCTCCCGCAGTCAGGTAGCGCAGCCCGCCGATGGTGAGGAACAGCGTGGCGACCCCGGCCAGGATCCCGACCAGCCAGCTCGTCAGGTTGGCGATCAGCCCGTTGAGCGTCGGGGTGCCGCCGGCCGCGAAGGC
>JAJZJY010000875.1 GCA_021809885.1 Actinomycetes bacterium | reverse complement strand
GGCCGGATCCGACCTCATCCTCAAGCGCATGAAGCGCCGCCATCTCCGCCACCACGTCATCGAGGCCGCCGCCCGCGCCCGCGCGCTCCGCCCCGACATCGCCCTCGGCGCCGACCTCATCGCCGGCGCCGGCGGGCGGGCCGCCTACGTCGGCTACTCGATGGGCGGCCGCTACGCCCTGCACGTCGCCCTGCGCCACCCCCGCCTCGTCGAACGGCTGGTGCTCGTGTCGGCCACGGCCGGCATCTCCGACCCCGCCGAGCGGGCGGCGCGGGCGGCGGCCGACGAGGGCATCGCCCGGCGCATCGAGCGCGACGGGATCGTCGCCTTCCTCGAGTGGTGGCTGGACCGGCCCCTCTTTGCCACCCTCCCCCGGGAGGCGGCCGCCGTCGAGTCACGCCTCGGGGGGACGGCCGAGGGGCTGGCGTCGAGCCTGCGGCTGGCCGGGACCGGCAGGCAGGAGCCGCTGTGGGACCGCCTTGCGGAGCTGCGCATGCCGGTGCTCGTCGTCGCCGGCGAGCTCGACGAGACCTACCTGGCGCTGGGCCGCCGCCTGGTGGCTGCGGTGGGCGCCAGCGCCCGCCTGGCGGTGATCACCGGCGCCGGTCACGCCTGCCACCTGGAGCAGCCCGACGCCTGGCTGGCGGCGGTCACGCCGTTCCTCGCCGGCCTGAGGGACCCGACCTGAGGGGCGCGCCCCTCAGGTCGTGCCTGCCGTGGTACAAACTCCATCGGTAACAGACAGACTTTCTTGCCGGAGGGTGTCCCGAGTTGGGTCAGGTCGAGCATCACACCAGCAGCCTCTGGCCTCCATCGGGTCGTGGATCACGCACCTGCCCATCTCCGTCCCCTCCCTCGGCGCCATGCACTCTCGTCGGTGACGGAGCGCCGGCATGAGCGCTCCCGACCGCCGCGACGCCAAGCGGTCGGCGACGAGCGGGACGCAGGCGGCGGCAGCCGAGCTGGCAGAGCAGGCCGAGGTGCTGTTCCGCGCCTTCCGGGTCATCCGCCGGCGAGTCCTGGCCCGGCCCCTCGGCATGGGGGCGCAGCTCGGCTCTCACCTGGAGCTGCTCAACCTCGTCCGCCGCCAGCCGGGGCTCCGCGTGCGCGAGGCGGCGCGTGCCCTGCGCCTGGCCTCCAACACCATCAGCACCATGGCAGGGCAGCTGGAGAGCGCCGGCCTGCTCGAGCGCAGGAGAGACGCCGAGGACCAGCGCGGGGTGCGCTTCTACCTCACCAGCACCACCCAGGCGGAGCTCGCTGACTGGCGAGACCGGCGCCTCGACCTCCTCGTGGACGCGCTGGCCCAGCTCGACGCTGCCGACCGCCAGCGAGTCACCGCCGCCCTACCGGCCCTCAACCGCCTGGTCCAAACAGTGAGAGAACGGAGCTGAGAAGAACCCATGCAACCAGCCCACCGACACCTGGGAGCCGTCCTCGTCATAGGCACCATCGGAGTGCTCGCCTCCGCATGTTCATCGTCCTCGTCCACTCCCCCCTCCGCCCACTCAGCCAAGACCCATCCAGCCAAGACCCACCCCGCCCGCACCGACGTCGTCGTCGGGACCGTCAGCACCCTGAGCGGCTCGAAGTTGGACCTGAAGGTCCGTGGGAGAGCCGAGGCCATCGGTCTCACCTCGTCGACGCTGTACCTCCGGGGTCATCACCACCTATCCGCCTCCGCCATCGCGCCAGGGACCCGCGTGCGGGTACGCCTCGCTCCCTCGAGCCCCCCGACGGCCGAGACGGTCCTCGTCCTTCTCACCTCGGTCAGTGGCACTCTCGTGGCCCAGAGCCCGGGCCAGTTGACTCTCCGCCTCGCCGGCGGGACCACCCAAACGGTGACCACGTCCTCGAGCACCACCTACACCCAAGGCAAGAAGACGACGACGGCCAGCGCCCTGAAGGTCGGGGAGCACCTCCGGGTACGGCTCGCAGGAGCGTCCTCGTCAACCGCGCGCCATGTCCAGATCAAAGCCAGCACCTAACCGTATACTTCACCTCTAGGTCCAGGTCTAGGCAGCGATGCCGGCGGCGAGCAGCACACCGAAGACGAGCTGCAACCTGCCGGTCGCCCCGAGCACGGCGACGAGGTCGCGCCCGTCGGCGCCGGCCAGCACCGCCCGGACCGGCACCACGGCGAACGGGAGGCCGATCAGCGCCACCGCCGCCCACGGCCGGCCGTAGGCGGCGACGCCGCCGGCCAGGCCGAACGGCGCCAGCGCGCAGGCTGCGTATGTCGCCCGCGTCGCCGGCGCGCCGATGCGCACCGCCAGGGTGCGCTTGCCTGCGGCGGCGTCGCCGCCCAGGTCACGCAGGTTGTTGACCACGAGCAGCGCCACGGCCAGCAGCCCGACGGGCACGGCCGCGAGTACAGCCAGCGCCGTGATCCGCTCCGCCTGGACGTAGGCGGTCCCGACGGTGGCGACCAGCCCGAAGAAGACGAACACGAACAGCTCCCCGAGCCCGGCGTACCCGTAGGGCCGGGGCCCGCCCGTGTACAGCCAGCCCGCAGCGATCGACGCCGCGCCGGCGGCGAGCAGCCACCACGACACGGCGGCGGCGAGGGCGAAGCCGGCGCCGG
>JAJZJY010000874.1 GCA_021809885.1 Actinomycetes bacterium | reverse complement strand
TTTCTGGGAAGCCTGCCAGACCATGAACGGCTCCTGGGGTTACGACCGCGACAATCTGGACTGGAAGTCGGTGGAACTCCTCGTCTACATGCTCATCGACTCGGTCAGCAAGGGCGGCAACGTGCTGCTGAACGTGGGTCCCACCGCCCGGGGCGAGTTCGATCCGCGGTCGGTGGAACGGTTGGAGGGGATCGGTCGCTGGACGCGCCAGCACGGCCGGGCCATATACGGCTGTGGCGCCAGTGCCTTCACGCCGCCGGACGACTGCCGCTACACGCAGAACGGGGACCGGCTTTACCTGCACATCTTCCAATGGCCATTCCACGAAGTGCACTTAGAGGGCCTGGGGGGCAAGGTGGCCTACGCGCAATTCCTCCACGACGCTTCTGAGGTGCACCTGCGCCGCTCGCAGGATGGAGGGCCGCAGACCATCGCTCTGCCGGTACAGCGGCCCGACGTAGTCGTTCCGGTCGTCGAACTCTTCCTGAAATAGGGGGCGGTCGCCCCTGAACCCCCAGCGCCCCAACGCCGTCGAATCGGCAAAAGGGCGCTGGGGGTGGGGCCCGTGGGTCGGTGGGGGCGCTTCGGGACGGTGGTCCTAGCCATGGCCGCGGTCGGGACGGTTGTGGCATGCGGCGCGGTGCGGCTCCCGCGCACCGGGTCGTCGGCCCCGGCGCCGTCGGCACCCTGTCACTGCTCGGCGTGGCCGCCGGGGTGTCGGGGGACCCGTGGCCACTCACCCGCGCCGGTATCGCCATGGTCGCCCTCGCCGCCTTCTACCTCGCCCTCGGCCTCGCCTTCCCCGGCGGTGTCGGGTTCGGCGACGCCAAGTGGGCGGGCGTGGTCGGCCTCGTGCTCGGCTACCTCGGCTGGGCGGCGGTATCCGACGCCACGTTCCTTGGGTTCGCGACTGCCGCGCTCTTCGTCCTCTTCCGCCGCCTCGTCACGCCCCGTCTCTCTCGGTCCACGGTGCCGATGGCGCCGTTCATGGCCGCCGGGGCCGTCACCGCCGTCCTCGCCGCCCGGTAGGGGACGGCACGGCCCGGGAGCGGCCGATCTATCGGGCGGCTTCCCCGATCAGGTCGGCCAGCGCCAGGTTGGCCAGCACCTTGGCCACCCGACGCCCGGCCGAGGGACGCAGCACCGCCACCTGCACCCCGACGGCGTGCAGGTGCGCCGCCAGGGCGTCGAGTGCCCGCCGGTCGACCGACAGGCGGGCGCAGCCGTCGACGACCACCACGTCGATGCGACCTGGCGCCTCGCCGAGCAGCCGCCACAGGCCCGGGCGCTCGACCCTCCACGCCTCGCAGCAGTCGACGTAGGTGGCGACGTGGCACCACCCCGGCCGACGGGCGATCTCGCCGGCGAGGCAGCCCACCTGGCGCGCCACGCTTGTCGCGCCCCACCGACCCGGGGCCTCGGAGGCGTAGATCGCGGCTCGCACCATGGCACCTCCTCGGTCGGTCCAAGGCGAGGAGACCTCGTCGTGGCGCAGAATGCAAGGCCGCGGGCCAGGTCAGGGGGCACGGCCGGGTGCCGGCCGGGCGAGAGGGCGTGCGGCTCAGGGCGTCGCCGGCTGGGTGAAGCCGACCACCTGCTCGGCCCCCCAGGAGGCACCGAGGGCCGTGGGGAAGGGCTCGACGCGCACCTCGGCGCCGGTGTGGGGGGCGTCGACCATGGCCGTGGGGCTGACCACCAGGCCCACGTGCTCGATGGCGGTGGTGCTTCGGCCGAAGAAGACGAGGTCGCCGGGTGCGAGGGGATCACCGGGCGCGAGCTTGGCGGTCGCGTCGTACTGCGCCTGGGCGGTGCGCGGCAGGGTGATGCCGGCGACCCGGTAGGCGGCTTGGACGAGCCCCGAGCAGTCGAAGCCTACGCCTGGGGTCTCGCCGCCCCAGGCGTAGGGGGTGCCGACCTGGGCGAGGGCCCAGTCGGCGGCGACGCCCCCGGCGCTGCCCGCGGCCACGATCTGGGCCTGGGTCTGGCCGTAGGAGCGGGCGAGGGCGAGGACCTGGTTGACGTAGGCCTGGCTGTGGTTGTAGTCCCAAATTGCCTGGCCGAGGTTGGCGCCGTTCGCGGCGCCGTCGGCGCACAGCATCCGGGCCGCGGCGTAGACGGCATCGGGCGGGTCATACGGGCTGGGCGGGTTGGCGCCGCCGGGGGGAACCGGAAGGGCGTATTCCGCGAACGTGGCGGGGAGCTCTTGCATGTCACCCTCTGCGCCGGCCGAGTTGGCCCCCGAACGCACGCCGGGCAGGGTGGACTGGCCGTTGTCGGACTCCACGGTGCCGATGGCAGCGAGCACCGTCCAGGGCAGTCCCGGGCAGGTAGCCGCGGCCTGCTGGTAGAGGGCGAGCATGGCCGGGGGGATGCTGGCGACAGCGGTGCCAGACGGCGGGGTGCCGCCGCCGAGGAGGGAGGCGATGCCCGCACCCGCCCCCGCGGCGAGGACAACGACGGCGAGGGCGAGTCCACCGGCTGCGGCGGCGAGCTTGGTGGCGAGGCTGGCGGCGCCGGCGTCGAGGCCGATCGTCACGCCGCGTCGAGGGGGAGGTCGGCGAGCTGCGCGAGGCCGAGCCGGCCGC
>JAJZJY010000873.1 GCA_021809885.1 Actinomycetes bacterium | reverse complement strand
GCTCCGCCGCCCCCACATGATGTCGGCGGTCATCGAAGTTCGCGATTCATAGTCACCGAAGTTCGCGCTCGAGCTGAGCTGCGGGGATCCCTCCGGGGAGCATCCACCACTTTGGGTGGTGGCTCCTCCAGCCTCGGGACTGCCAAGTCCCCGAGCGCTGGAGGAACCACTGGCCATGTTGACCCAGGAGGAGTACATGGACGTCGTCGCCCTGCGACGCCAAGGCTGGACGATCGGCCAGATCGCCGACGCGATCGGAAAGCACCCCGCCACGGTGTCGTCCTGGCTGCAACGGGGCGGTCCGCCGCCCCGGCGCCGGCCGTCGGCCGGCCACGTGCCCGTCGTCGACGAGCGCATAGCTCGGCGCGTCGGTGAGCTGCTCGGCGCCAACGAGAACCTGCTCGCCACCTCGATCGAGCGGATCCTTCGCGTCGAGGGCTACACCGGCTCCTACGAGAGCCTGGTGCGGCACCTGCGAGAGGTGCGCGGCGTACGCCGGCCGGCGCCGGCCGTGAGCGTGCCGATCGAGACGCCCGCCGGCCAAGAGTTCCAGTTCGACTGGTCCGACTGCTGCGACTGGGGCGAGGTCTGGGGCCTCGGCGAGCTGCACTGCTTCGGGGCGGTGCTGTGCTTCTCGCGTCGTCGGTTCTGGTGGTTCGCACCCTCGATCGACCGGGAGCACACCTTCGAGGGGCTCGTGCGCTTCTTCGAGGACGTGGGCGGCATCGCGGCGATCGGTCGCACCGACCGGATGGGGGCGCTCGGCACGAGCCGGGGCGGGATCTTCCGCTTCTGCCCGGAGGCGACCGAGTTCGCCCGCTACCACGGCTTCAGCCTCAAAGCCTGCCGGGCCAAGGACGCGAAGCGCAAGGGGAAGACCGAGCGCCCCTTCGGGGAGCTGAACTCGGCCTTCATGCAGGAGATGGCGCTCGAGCCGCCTTCGTCGGTCGCCGAGCTCAACCGGCGGACGGTGAGGTGGCTTGCGACCTACGTGCATCCACGGCTGCACCGTGCGACCGGCGAGGCGCCTGAGGCTCGCCTTGAGGCCGAGCGCTCGCTTCTTTCGCCGCTTCCCCGTGTCCGCTTCGACACCGCCCGGCGAGAGCCCCGCGTGGTCAGCGCTCCCTTCCCCCTCATCGAGGTGGACCGGGTCCCCTATTCGGTCCCGCCCGCCCTCGTCGGCCAGAGCGTCGAGGTGCGCCTCCCGGTCGATGCCGGGGTGATCGAGATCCGCCATCGCGGTGAGCTCGTCGTCACCCATCGCCTTGGCACCCCGGGCACCGGGCCGGTGTGGGACCCGGCGCACCGTGCCGCCGCAGAGGAGATCGCCCTCGCCCCGCACCGGGCGCACCTGCGCCTGCTCCCTGAGGTATCCGCCACGGCGGGGTCGGCACCGGAGGGGCTGCTCGAGCTCGGACCGGGCGACTACGAGGTGGCGCCGGTCGAGCTCTCCCGCTACGACCTCGGCTGTGGCTGCAGCGGGACGGGCGCATGAGCGCGCACCCCGGCGGGATCTACGAGGCGGTGAAGGACGACCTCGGCTACCTGAAGTTGACCAAGGCCGCCGAGGTCTTCGCAGAGCTCGCCGAGCAGGCGAAGGCGCAGGGCTTGAGCCACGTCGAGTACTTGGCCGCGGTGGCAGCCGCCGAGGCGGCCCACAGCCGAGACCGGCGCCTTCAAGCCCGGATGCGCTTCGCGCACCTGCCCTGGCGCCACACCCTCTCGGACTTCGACTTCTCCTTCCAGCCCTCTGTCGACAAGAAGCTCGTCGAGGACCTCGCGAGCTGCCGCTTTGTCCAAGAGGGACGCCCCGTGATGCTGCTCGGCCAGCCCGGGACGGGAAAGACGATGCTCGCCTCCATCCTGCTGTCCGCAGCGGTGGAGGCCGGCTACCGGGGGTTCTTCACCTCGGCCGGCGACCTCGTCGCGAACATGGCCGCCGCCTACGCCGATGGCAGCTTCTCGACGCGCATGCGCGCCTACAGCGGCCCGTCGGTGCTCGTGATCGACGACCTCGGCCTTGTCGGCTTCGACCGCGCCCAGGCCAATGCCCTGTTCCAGGTGATCAACCGCCGCTACGAGCGGGGCTCGTCCACGATCGTGACGACCAACCGGTCGTTGTCTTCCTGGGGCGAGCTCTTCGGCTCCGATCCCGTGGTCGCAGCTGCCGTGCTCGATCGCCTCTTGCACCGGGCGGTCGTCATCAACATCAAGGGCCCGTCGTTCCGCCTTCGTGAGCACCAAGCGCTCACCGAGGCGCATCGCTAGGCCGGTCGTGACCTTCCTCGTGCTCTCCGTTCTCGCCGTGCTCGCGGCAGCGCTGTGGCTCGCCATGGTGCCGCCGGCGATTGACCGGCGCGTGCCGGGAGCGCCTCGACCCGGCCGGCCACACGACGCCGGTCCACCACCGCAGCGGCGCAGCCGGGCACCGCCGAGCGCTTTGCTCGATCGGCCGACGGCGGGGGTCATCCCCATCCACTTGCTGGCGCAGCGCTGGCCCGAGCTGTCCTGGCCGCCTCGAGCTCAAGTCCCATCCCTTCGACCACCATCCCCTGCGGTCACGCCGACATCCCGTGATCCTTGACACTGCC
>JAJZJY010000031.1 GCA_021809885.1 Actinomycetes bacterium | reverse complement strand
AAGCCGGCGAGCGAGGCGCCGGCGGGGTCGACGCTCTGGTCGGCCGGGACGGCGTAGGTGACCCTGGGGCTGCCAGCGCGCGGGACGTGCAGGCTGCGGGCCGACAGCTCCACATGGGCGAGGAGGTGGTCCACCGACGGGGTGATGCGGTTGAGGAACGGGGCGGGGAAGATGCCGAGGTAGACGATGCCTGCGAGCAGCGGGGCGATGGCGACCGCCTCCCGCAGGCTGATGTCGGCCACGTCGGCGTTGGCGCCCTGCGGCTCCCCGTGGAACACCCGCTGGTAGGCCCACAGCAGGTAGATGGCGCCGCTGATCACGCCCGTCGTGGCCACCACCGCCCACCACCGCTCGGTGAGGAACGTACCTACCAGGACGAGGAACTCCCCGGCGAAGCCGTTGAGCCCGGGCAGGCCGATGGCGCTCATGATGACGAGGATCATGACGGCGGACAGGATCGGTGCCGGCTTCTGCAGCCCGCCGAGCTCGGCGATGCGGAATGTCCGCCGCCGATCCCAGATCATACCGAGGACGAAGAACATCGCTCCGGTGGTCAGCCCGTGGTTGACCATCTCGAATACGCCACCGGTGATGCTCTGCGACGTGAAGGCGAAGATGCCCACGACGATGAACGCCACGTCGACGATCGATGCGTAGGCCACCAGGCGCTTGAAGTCGCGCTGCATGATCGTGACGACGGCCCCGTAGGTGATGCCGATGATGGCAAGAGCGAGCAGCAGCGGGGCGAGGCGCACGGCTGCACGGGGCAGCATGAACACCCCGAAGCGCAGCAACCCGTAGGCGCCGAGCTTGAACAGGATGCCGGCAATCACCATCGAGCCGGCCGTCGGCGCCTGGGTGTAGGCGTCGGGCAGCCAGGAGTGGAACGGCATCAGCGGGATCTTGACGGCGAACCCGAGGAACAACCCGATGAAGATCCACTCCTGGTCGGCGACGGGGAGCCGGTTGGCGTAGCGGGCCAGGGTGATGAGTGAGAAGGAGATGTGGCCGCCGTTGCGCGCCGCCACCAGGAACACGATCGACAGGATGCCGACGAAGAGGAACGCCGAGCCAGCGAAGGTGTAGATGAAGAACTTCATGGCCGCGTAGTTGCGCCGCAGCCCACCGAAGCCGGAGATGATGAAGTAGCCGGGGACGAGGGTGACCTCGAATGCGACGAAGAACACGAACAGGTCCAGGGCCAGGAAGGTCAGCATGCAAGCCGATTCCAGGAACAGCATCCAGACCACGAAGCTCTTCTCCTGACCGGACACCCGCGGGCCGAGGACGGCGACGGGGAACAGCACGGCGGTGACCGCGACGAGGAACAGGGAGATCCCGTCCACGCCGAGGAACCACCTGATGCCCAGGCCGGCGATCCAGGCATGGTTGCTCACGAACTGGAAGCCGGCAGTGTGGGTCCTGAACTCCGCGACGAGGGTTGCGACCAGCGCTATCTCGACGAACATCGTGACGGCGCCGACCACCTTGGCCAGTTGCGGCGCCCTGGCCTGCGGCAGGAGCGCGGTGATGGCGGCGCCTGCGAGCGGCACGAAGACGATGGTGGTGAGGATGGGGAATGCTCCGGTGCCGCTCACGTCAACCTCCGAGCCGGGCCACGGCGTAGATGAGGATGGCGAGGGCGCCGGCCCCGATCCCGAGGGCGTAGGTGCGGACGTAGCCAGTCTGGATGCGCCGCAGCTGGCGCCCCGTCCCGGCGGTGACTCCGGCGACGTCGTTGACGAAGCGGTCCACGAGCCCACGGTCCACGTCGTAGGCCACGGCGTCGGCGGCGAGGGCGAGGGGTCCGGCGACGGCGTCGGCGACCCCCTCGTCGATGTACCAGCCGTGGCGGAAGAAGGACGGCTCGAGGACGGGGCGGGGCACCCCTTCACGCCAGGCGAGGATCCCGAGGATCAGCCCGATGAGGTTGACGCATGTGCCGGCCACGCCGATCCACAGCTTCGTCGCGTTGGCGAGCGGGAAGGCCGGCACCACGGAGGTGGGGAAGACGGGAGCGAGGAACTTGGTCAGGAAGTCCAAGCCTCCGAACGGCAGGTCGATGATGCCGCCCACCACGGCGCCGATGGCGAGCACCACGAGCGGCACGCTCATGGTCCATGGAGCGTCGTGCGGCTCACCGTGGCCATGCCCTTCGGCGGCGCCCGCTGCCTCCTGGGCGGGGCTCGGGCGGTTCTCCTTCCAGCGGGCCCCACCGAAGAAGACGAGCATCACCTCACGGCTCATGTAGTAGGCGGTCAGCCCGTCGACGAGGACGCCGACGATCCAGAGCCCGACGTTCTTGTGGTAGGCGGCTTCGAGCACCGCCTCGTGTGACCACCATCCCGACAGCGGCGGGACGGCCGAGAGGGCCAGGTAGCCGATGAAGAAGGCGCCGAAGGTGAGCGGGAGGTACTTGCGCAGCCCTCCCATGTGCCATATGTCCTGCTCGTCGGCCAACGCGTGGATCACCGCTCCGGCGGAGAGGAACAGCAGGGCCTTGAAGAAGGCGTGGGTGACCGTGAGGAAGAGGGCCGAGGTGAAGTCCCCGCTCCCCTCGGCGAGGAACATGAAGCCGATCTCCGCCAGGGTCGAGTAGGCGAGGATCCGTTTGATGTCGGTCTCGGTGCACGCGATCGTCGACGCTACGAACGCCGTGGCGATCCCCACGCACGCCACGACCCACTGCGTGGTACCGGAGAAGTGCAGGATCGGTGCGCTGCGGGCGAGCAGGTACACCCCGGCGGTGACCATGGTGGCGGCGTGGATGAGGGCGGAGATGGGGGTCGGGCCCTCCATGGCGTCGGGGAGCCACATGTACAGGGGGAACTGCGCCGACTTGCCGCAGGCCCCGAGAAGGAGCATGAGGCCGAGGGCTGTCGCGAAGCCGGCGCCGAGGGTCGCTCCGTGCATGAGCGGGCCGAGCACACGGGAGAAGTTGAACGAGCCGAAGTGCTCGTACATCAGGTAGAGGGCGATCATGAAGCCGAAGTCGCCGACGCGGTTGGTGACGAACGCCTTCTTGGCAGCGACGGCGGCGCGATTGCGCTCGAACCAGAACCCGATGAGGCCGTAGGAGCAGAAGCCGACGCCCTCCCACCCGAGGAACATGAACAGGAAGTTGTCGGCCAGCACGAGCGTGACCATCGAGAACAGGAACAGGCTCAGGTAGAAGAAGAACCGGGGAAAGCTCGGGTCCCCGTGCATGTAGCCGATCGAGTACAGGAAGATCAGCGAGCTGACGCCCGTGACGAACAGGCAGAAGAAAACCGACAGCGGATCGACCTGCAACCCGAAGCTGACCTGCAGGTGGTTGACGGGCAGCCAGCGGAAGATCCCGAGGTCGACGGTCTTGTGCCCGGCCGCCCGGCCCACCTCGGCAACCCACAGGTACACCGAGGCGCCGAACGACACGAACCCGAGGGCGACCACGATCCACCCGGCGAGCGGCTCGCGCAGGCGGCGGTGCCCGGCGAGCAGCAGGATCGAACCGAGGAGCGGGGCGGCGGCGGCGACGTAGGCGGCGTTCACGGAGGCGGTCCTCTAGCCCTTCAGGATGTGGACGTCGTCGGCGGTGGCCTCGGCGCGCCGGCGGAAGATGGCCACGATGATGCCCAGGCCGACGACCACCTCGGCGGCGGCGACGACGAGGACGAAGAACACCGCCGCCTGGCCGCTGATGTCGTTGAGGGTCCGGGAGAAGGTGACGAACGTGAGGTTGACGGCGTTGAGCATGAGCTCGACGCACATGAACATCACGAGGATGTTGCGGCGGATGAGCAGCCCGGTGGCGCCGATGACGAACAGCATCAAGGCGACGACGAGGTACCACTCGGCGGGGACCCTCACCGGGTCACCTCCGCTGAGTGCTGGATCGCGGCCTGCTCCTCGCTCGACAACTCGCCGGCGACCCGGTGACGGGAGCGGGCGAGGACGACGGCGGCGACGATGGCGATGACCAGCAGCGCTGATGTCATCTCGAAGGGGAGCAGGTAGCGGGTGTAGATCGCCTGGCCGAGCCGGGCCACGTCTCCCTGGGCGCCGCCCGTCGGGCTGGAGGGGCTCCCGAGCGAGCCCGACAGGGAGTGGGCGCCGGTGGTCCAATTGCCCGTCACGGCCGTGAGGACGAGGATCAGGATGAACACGCCCAGCCCGAGGAGCAGGGCGAGCGGGCGCTGGAGGGGGAAGCGCTCGGCGGCAACGCGCTCCTTGCGGTCCACACCGAGGAACATGATCACGAAGAGGAACAGGATCACGATGGCGCCGGCGTAGACGATGATCTGCACGGCGGCCAGGAAGTCGGCGTTGAGGTCGATGAACTCGATGGCGACGCCAAAGAGGGTGATGACGAGGAACAGGGCGCAGTGCACTGGGTTCCGCAGCGTGACCACACCGAGGGCGCCGGCGAGGATGAACGCGCCGCCGACCAGGAACACCGCCCAGTCGGCCGGCGCCTGCAGGTGCTCGCTGTGCGGGCTGTTGACGCCGTTGTACGCCACGAGCCGGAGGGCCGCGTGGAGCGCAGCCAGCGCGTCTGCGCCCCTCATCGCCGTTCACCCCTCACCGGCGGGCGGGTGTCGATCCCGGCGCCCCGCAGGGCGTGCGCGGCCATCTCCCGGAGGGAGAGGTCGGTCCCGGCGGAGACGTCCGCCGACTCGGGGTCGGACTGCCCCGGCTGGGGGGGCCGCACCCCGTAGCCGAGCTCCCCGGACCAAAGCGGCCTGCCCTCCATCGCCGCCGCACCGGCCGGCGAGGTGGCCCTGACCCAGCCAGAGGTGTGCCGCTCGTCGCCCTGCTTCCAATCCTCCCAGGGCAGCTTGCGGGGGTTGCCATCGTCGTCGACGAGCAACTCGGCCTTGGTGTACATGGCGTCCTCACGGTTGGAGAAGCTGAGCTCGAACAGCTTCGACTCGGTGATCGCCTCGGTCGGGCAGGCCTCGACGCACATGTCGCAGTGGATGCAACGCAGGAAGTTGATCTCGTAGACGAACCCGTACCGCTCGCCCGGCGACACCGGCGCGTCGGGGGGGTTGTCGGCTCCCCGCACGTAGATGCAGCGGGCCGGGCACACGCCGGCACACAGCTCGCAGCCGATGCACTTCTCCATGCCGTCCTCGTAGCGGTTGAGGACGTGGCGGCCGTGGCGCCGCTCGGGGATCGGTCCCTTCTCCTCCGGGTACTGGATGGTCACCTTGGGCTGGAACGGGACCCGGCCGGTGACGCCGAAACCCTTGAAGAAGTTGAAGAAGCCGTCGATCGAGCTCATGTCACACCGGTCCCTGTGGCGGGGCCGCCGGCGGCGACCTCCTCGCTGATGACGTCGACGCTGGCCGCCACCGACCCGACGTCGATGGCCCGCAACAGCACGGCGAGAGCGACGAGGCTGCCTCCTACGGCGATGAACCCCCACTCGTAGCTGACCTGGAAGCCGGCGACGACGAGCAGCATGGCCAGCGCCACCGGGATCATCCGCTTCCAGCCCAATTCCATCAGCTGGTCGTAGCGCATGCGGGGCAGGGTCGCCCTGATCCAGACGAAGATGTAGAGGATGATCAACGTCTTCAGTGCGAACCAGACGATGCCCAACCACCCGTAGGTGGCGATGAACGGACCGTCGGGGCCGCCGAACCACAGCGTCACCATGATCGCCGAGTTGGTCACCAGCGCCATGTACTCCGCCAGGTAGAAGAGGGCGAAGGCGATCGAGGAGTACTCGAGGTTGAACCCGCCCGACAGCTCCTCCTCGGCCTCGACGAGGTCGAACGGCGCCCTGGTCATCTCGGCGGTGATGGCGATTGCGAAGAGGGCGAAGGGGATGAGACCGGTCCGCAGGAAGTTCCAGTGGTAGAAGATCGAGCGCTGGGAGAGCCAGATGGCGCTGGTCTGCAGCGAGCCGGTCTCGAGCACGACGGTCGCCACGGTGAGGCCGAGCACGGCCTCGTAGGAGACCATCTGGGCGCTGGCGCGGACCGAGCCGAGCAGCGGGTACTTGGAGCCCGACGCCCAGCCGGCGAGCATCACCCCGTACACGGTGACGCCCGACGCCATGAGCATCAGCAGGATGCCCCACGGCGGGTCGGCGACCTGCAGCCTGGTGTGCCAACCCCACAGGTTGACGGTGCCGCCGATGGGCACGATCGAAAACGCCACGAACGCGGGTATGACGACCAGGTAGGGCGCCGCCTTGTACACCCACTTGTCGGCGCGTGCCGGCGTGAAGGCCTCCTTGAAGAACAGCTTCACGCCGTCAGCGAGGGATTGCAGCCAGCCGCCAGGCCCGGCCCGGTTGGGCCCGTAGCGCACGCCCAGCCACGCCACCGCCTTGCGCTCGTACATGACCATGAACAGCACCGACAGCATGAGGAGCGCGAAGGCGAGCAGGACCTTCACGACCACGATGAGCCACACCTGCCAGTGCAGGCCGTGGGCGAAGATGGGGTCCCCGACGTAGCCGAGCATCAGCGGGCGACCTCCACTCGCACGGCGACGACCCGGTCGGAGGCGTCGACGAGCGACGAGGCGGGGCGGCCCGGCGCGTTCCAGGTCACGGCGACGACGCCGCGCGGCAGCGCCGGGTCGGCCACCGCCGGCAACGACAGGCGGCCACGACCGCTCGAGACCAGGAGGGCATCACCGGGGGCAGCGCCGAGATCGGCCAGCTCGTCGGGGTGCAACGCCGCCGATGCCGCCCGGGCGAGCGGCGAGAGGTGGTGGGCGTGACGAACCCACGTGCCGGCGTCCCAGAGGCTGCGCCGGCTCACGAGGCGGGGCGCATCCCCCTCCACTGGCAACGGCGGGGGCGTGGGCCCGGCCGGCGCCGTGAGCATCGGCGGCATGGTGGGGATGTCCGCCTCCGACGGCTGCTCCTGGGGAAAGGGTGCGGGCGGCGCGCCGGCGGCTCCCTCGGTGCCCTCGCCCGCTCCGTCGGTGGTCGCCGCCCCCGTCTTGCCGGCCGGGACATTGACCGCCAGCGCTGTGGGCGGCACGGTGTGCAGCTCGGCCGACGCGATCCCCGGGTCGGCCATCGGGTCGAGCGGGCGCGGGGGCCGGGCCGCCGCCCCGCCGTCGCCGACGGGCACGACGATCCCGTCGCGCGCCGCGGCACCGGTGAGAGCGACGCGGTCGACGCCGGCGTGCAACGGCGAGACGCGGGTGATCTCCGCCCAGATGGCCTCCAGGTCGCTCCACCCGAGGTCGGCCCCGAGGCGGTGGGCAAGCTCCGAGGCGATCATCCAGTCCGGCCAGGCGACGCCCGGCGCCGTGACGACCGCGCCGAGATGGGTGACGCGGCCTTCGAGGTTGGTGAAGGTGCCGCGGCGTTCGGCGTAGGTGGCGGCGGGCAGGATCACGTCCGCCTTGCGTGCGGAGTCGGTGAGGAAGCCGTCGACGGCGACAACGAAGCGGGCGCCCGCAAGACCCTTCACGGCATGGAGGGCGTCGGGGAAGTCGGACTCGGGGTCGGCACCGAGCAGCACCAACCCCCCGATCCGGCCCCGGGCGGCGGCGGCGAGGATTTCGGCGGTGCCCATTCCCCGGCCCATCGGCAGTTCGACGCCCCACTGCGACTCGTACCAGCAGCGGCCTTGGTCGAGGCCGACGCGGCCGGGGAGCACCCCCGGAGCGAGGCCCATGTCCAAAGCGCCGTGGACGTTGCCCCGGCGCAGCCCCGACAGCCAGGCGACGCCCGGGAGACCGGCGAAGGCGGCGACGGCCGCCCGGACACCGGCGTCGCCCTCGGCGAGCGACGCCCGACCCACGAGCACGACGACCGAGGGCTGCTCCGCCGGGCGGCCACGCGGGACGGGCGCCTCCTGCCAGGCTCTCGCCAGGTGGGCACGGATCCCGGCGATGGTGTCGGCGGCGACACCCGCGACGTCGTCGGTCGGGTCGTGGTCCGCCGTGACCGCCTGCACCAAGGCGGCGAGCTCACCCGGCCGGTGCAGGGCCGTCACCGCCGCGTGGCGGGACAGGCCGGTGCGAGTCGGGGTGAGCTCGACGATCTGCAACCCCCGCTCGCGGGCGGCGTCGCGAAGCCGCAGGTACAAGACGGGCAGCTCCTCCTTGGGATCGGTGCCGAGGGTCAGCAGCAGCGGGGCGGACGCCGCCTCGTCGATCGTCGCCCGCGGCAGGCCGAGCAGCACGTCGGCGGGCACCCCGTCGCCGAGCTGGGCGTCGACGTTGTCGGTGCCGAGCACGGCCCTTGCGAACTTCCCCCACGCGTAGGCGTCCTCGTTGGCGAGGCGCGCTCCGCCGATCACGGCGACGTTGGCGCCCCCGCCGGCGCGCACCGCCCGTTGCAAGCCCTCGGCGGCGACGTCGAGCGCCTCCGCCCACGACACCTCGACCAGCTCGTCGTCCTTGCGAACGAGAGGCGCGCCGAGGCGTTCCGGCGAGTTGACCGCCTCGTAGTCGAAGCGGCCCTTGTCGCACAGCCACGCCCAGTTCACCGGGTCGCAGTCCACGCCGATCTTGCGGACCAGCTGGTCGCCGCTGCTCTGGACCGCGACCCGGCAGCCCACGGAGCACGACGTGCAGGTGCTCTCCACCTGGTCGAGGTCCCACGGCCGGGCCCGGAAGCGGTACGGCGTCGCCGTCAGGGCCCCGACCGGGCAGATCTGCACCACGTTGCCGCTGAAGTAGGAGGCGAAGGGATGGGAGGCCGAGAAGACCGCCACCTCGGTCCTGTCACCCCGCTCGTAGAAGTCGATCAGCGGGTCGCCGGCGACCTCGTCGGCGAAGCGGACGCAGCGGCCGCACTGGATGCAGCGCTCCCGGTCGAGGTTGACCAGCTCGGAGATCGGGATGGGCTTGTCCCAGTGCCGCTTCTCCTCGACGAAGCGCGACTCACCGGGGCCGTAGGCGAGGGTCTGGTCCTGGAGCGGGCACTCCCCGCCCTTGTCGCACACCGGGCAGTCCAGGGGGTGGTTGACGAGCAGGAGCTCGAGGACGACGTCCTGCGCCTTCTTGGTCATCTCGCTCGTCGTCGACACCTTCATGCCGTCGGCGACGGGGTTGTAGCAGGCGGGCATCAGCGTGGATCCCCGGGGCCCTTCGACCTCGACCAGGCACATGCGGCACATGCCGACCGGCTTCATCCGCGGGTGGTAGCAGAAGCGCGGGATGTAGGTGCCGGCCGCCTCGGCCGCCTCGATCAGCAACTGGCCCTTGGGGACGACCACCTGGCGGCCGTCGATGGTGAGCGTCACCGTCTCGCCCGGCGACCGGGGGACCGGGGGCGGCGACGAGCCGACGGCGCTCTCGGTGATGACCGGCCGCGGCGCCAGGCGCGCGGGGACCTCACGCCCGGTGTGGCCGGCGGCCGACCCGGGTGCCGTCGTGTTGCCGGCGGTCGTCGTGTTGGGCTGCGGCGCGGTGTCAGACATGCGCGACCCTCCCCGGTAGCCGGTCGGGCGGGAACGGGCAACGGCCCTCGCGGATGTGGGTGAGGAACTCGTCGCGGAACATGCGGATGCCCGACGCCGGCGCCGGCGGGATCGACGGCCCGAGCACGCAGATCGTCGTCTGCGCCGGCGGCCACCGCACGCCCGGCGAGATGTTGTCGCACACGTCCATGAGCAGGTCGAGATCCGCCTCCCGGCCCTGTCCGTTCTCGATGCGCTGCAGGATCTTCTCCACCCAGCCGCTGCCCTCCCGGCACGGCGTGCACTGGCCGCACGACTCGCGGTGGAAGAAGCGCACGATCCGCCAGGCGGCCCGCACGATGCAGGTCGTCTCGTCCATGGCGGTGACCGCACCGGAGCCGGCCATGGTGCCCACCTCGGCGATCTTGTCGTTGGCGAGCAGGACGTCGAGGTGTTGCGGCCCGAGCCATGGGGAGCTGACGCCGCCGGGGATGAACGCCTTGAGCTGGCGGTCCTCGCGGATGCCGCCGCCCAAGCGCGCGTCGAACATGAGGTCCCGGAAGGTGACCTTGGCGAACTCCAGCTCGTAGTTGCCCGGCCGCTTCACGTGCCCGGACAGCGCCATTACCTTGGTGCCCTTGGACCGGCCCTCGCCGAGGGCGGCGAAGGCGTCAGCGCCGTTCCGCATGACCCACGGCAGGTTGGACACCGTCTCGACGTTGTTGACGATCGTCGGCGCCCCGTACAGGCCGACGGCCGCCGGGAAGAACGGCGGCTTGATGCGGGGATAGCCCCGCTTGCCTTCCAGGCTCTCGAGCAGTGCCGTCTCCTCGCCGCAGATGTAGGCGCCGGCGCCCGGGTGGATGACGATGTCGACCGACCAGCCGCTGCCGAGGATGTCGCCGCCGGCTGCGCCGTAGGCGTACGCCTCGTTGACAGCGGCCTGCAGGCGCTCGAGTCCGAGGGCGAACTCCCCCCGGACGTAGAGGAAGATCTGGTCGGCCCGCACCGCGTAGGCGCAGATGAGGGCGCCCTCTACGACCATGTGCGGATCGGCCTCGATGAGCATGTGGTCCTTGAACGTCGCGGGCTCGCTCTCGTCGCCGTTGATCGTCAGGTACACCGGCTCGGACTTGGCGAGCATGCCCCACTTGCGGCCGGCCTCGAAGCCGGCGCCGCCGCGCCCGAGGATGTTGGCCACGTTGGCCGCCTCGTGGACCTCCTCGGGGGTCATCGACAGCGCCTTGCGCAGCCCGTCGTAGCCGCCGTCCTCCAGGTAGGAGGCAAGCGTCCAGGGCGCGAGGCGGCCGAGGCGGCGGGTGACGATGCGCGGTACGCCGGTGACCGTCACGGCTCGGTCCTGTCGTCGAATGGGGCGGCGCCGTCGTCGGGTGAGGCGGGGCCGTCGAGGGCCAGGACGGCCGGCGTGGTCGCGAACGTCTCGAGGTCGACACCGTCGGTGGGCTCGTCGGCGATCGCTCCCGGCCGGCTGCTCTCGGCGGGCGCCGGCACCGGTCCGCCGTACCCGTGGACGCTGGCACCTGCGGCGGCGAGCCCGACGCTGCGCCGGACGCGGCAGAGGGTGCCGTGGGGCGGGACCTCCCCGTCGAGATCGCCGGCGGCGAGGCGGGCGACGAGGTCGTCGAAGCCCTCCCGGTCCACATCGCCGAAGTACCGCCAGTTGACCGTGACGCAGGGGGCGTTGCCGCACAGCGCCAGGCATTCGGCGTCCTCCAGGGTGAAGAGGCCGTCGGGTGTCGTCCCGCCCGGCGCGATCCCCAGCCGCTCCTCGGCGTGCTCGAGCAGTTCGTACGCGCCCTGCAGCAGGCAGGCGATGTTGGTGCACACCGCGATCAGGTACTTGCCGACCGGCTCGGTGTGGAACATGTCGTAGAACGACGCCGTGCCCTGGACCTCGGCCGCCTCCAATCCGACCAGCTCGCCGGCGTGCTGCATGCCGTCGTCGGTCAGGTAGCCATCCTGCTCCTGGAGGAGGTGCAGGATGGGGATCAGGGCGGAGCGGGGGTGCGGGTAGAGCGCGATCAGGTCGCGCGCCCGCTGCTCGTTGTGAGGGGTCAGCCGCGCCACGTCGGCTCATCCTTGCCGAGGGTCGCGCGGGCCGTCCAAACGGGCCCCATCTAACGGTCCACGTCGCCGAGGACCGGGTCGATGGTGGAGACGATGGCGATCGTGTCGGCGATCAGCGCCCCGCGTGCCATCGGTGGCAGACCCTGCAGGTTGGCAAAGCTGGCGGCGCGCATGTGCAGCCGGTACGGGCGGGAGGTACCGTCGGAGACGATGTAGCAGCCACCCTCGCCGCGTGGCGTCTCGACCGGGACGTAGGCCTCACCCGGAGGCACCCGGAACCCCTCGGTGTACAGCTTGAAGTGGTGGATGAGGGCTTCCATCGACTCGTCGATGCGGTTGCGGGGTGGCGGGGTGACCTTCTTGTCCTGCGTCCTGAAGTCGCCGGACGGCATCCGGTCGCAGACCTGGCGGCAGATGCGGATCGATTCGCGGATCTCGTTGAACCGGATCGCGAACCGGTCCCAGCAGTCGCCCACCTCGCCGACGATCACGTCGAAGTCCACCTCGTCGTAGGCGAGGTAGGGCTCGTCCCTGCGCAGGTCCCGCGGGATGCCCGTCGAGCGCAGGAGGGGCCCGGTGAGGCCGAGTGAGACGGCTTCGTCCGCGGTGAGCGGCCCGACGTTCTGCAGCCGGCCCTGCAGGATGGGCTGGCCGGTGAGCAGGTCGTCGTACTCGTCCATCCGCCGGCTCGTCATGTCGCACAGGGCGATCACGTCGTCCCGCCACCCGTCGGGCAGGTCGGCGGCGACTCCGCCGGGGCGGATGAAGTTGTGGTTCATCCGCAGCCCGGTCACCTTCTCGAAGAACTGCAGTACCACCTCCCGCTCGCGCCAGCCGTAGACGAGCATGTTGATGGCGCCGATGTCGGCGCCGTTGGTGGCCAGCCACAGCATGTGCGAGCTGATCCGGTTGAGCTCGCAGAGCAGCATCCGGATCCACGTGGCGCGCGGCGGCACCTCGACGCCGAGGAGCTTCTCGACGGTGAGGCTGAAGGTCAGCTCGTTGAAGAACGGCGACAGGTAGTCCATGCGGGTGACGTTGGTGGAGCCCTGGTGGTACATGAGCTCCTCGCCGGTCTTCTCCATCCCGGTGTGGAGGTAGCCGATCACCGGCTTGGAGCGCAGGACCGTCTCGCCCTCGAGCTCGACCATGATGCGCAGCACCCCGTGGGTGGAGGGGTGGGAGGGGCCGAGGTTGAGGATCATCGTCTCGTCGGTCGGGACCTCGAGGTCTACGTCGGCGAAGTCGGCGCTGGCGCCTTCGGGGAGGCGGAGCACGGAGCCCAGCTCGCGTTGGAGCTGCGGGCGCGACTGGCGGCCCCGGTCGGCCAGCTCCTGCGAGCCCTCGTAGGTCCGGTCCTGCAGGAGCCGGTTGACGGCCTCCCCCCCGGGCCCGGACCGGCCGAGGACACGGTCGATGAGGCCGTGCCGGCGGGAGGCCAGCGCCCTGTCGCTGGCGGTCCCCTCGCTCGTGTGCTCGAGCTCCTCGCTCGACTTGGTCATGTCTCGTCGCTCTCGTCGTCGCTTGATGGGGCGGGTGGGGTCAGCGCCGGTCCGGTGACTCCTTGAACTGCACGGGCACGTGCCCGGTCGGGTAGTCCTTGCGCAGCGGGTGGCCCTCCCAGTCCTCGGGCATGAGGATCCGGCTCGGATCCGGATGGCCTTCGAACCGGATGCCGAACATGTCGTAGGTCTCCCGCTCGTGGGCCTCGGCGCCGGCCCACAGGTCGAACAGTGTCGGCACCCACGGATCGTCACCGGGCACCTGGCAGCGGACCCGCAGCCGCCGGCGGTCACGGATGCGCCACAGCTCGACCACCACCTCGAACCGCTCGGGGCCGACCCCGGCCGGCAGGGCCCGCCCGGGGTGCGTCAGGTAGTCGACGCCCGTCAACCCGACGAACAGGTCGTAGCCGTCGCCACGCAAACCCTCCAAGAGGGCGTGGTAGCGGGCGCGGTCGGTGTGGACGACACGGGAGCCGAGGCTGTCGACCATCGGGCAGCCGTGGACGTCCTCCAGCACAGCGACCGCACCGGGGGGCGCCGTCGCCCCGCCCTCACCCGCCTCGTCGTGGGCCGCCGGCCTGGCCTGGTCCGCGTCGCTCATGCGCCGGTCGGGGACAGCCCGGTCGGGACGTGCCCCGAGGTGGTGGGGAGGCGCTGCGGCTGCGGGGGCTCGGCCACCCGGATGCGGGCGCCCTCACCGGGCCGGCGGGTGATCTGGCCGACACGGATCTGCTGGTGGAGCGTGAGGATGCCGTGGATGAGCGTCTGGGGACCGGGCGGGCATCCCGGCACGTACACGTCGACCGGGACTATCTGGTCGACGCCCTGCACCAGCGCGTAGTTGTTGAACATTCCCCCGGTGCTGGCACACACACCCATCGAGATGACCCACTTGGGCTCCATCATCTGGTCGTAGACCTCCCGCAGCACCGGGGCCATCTTCTGGCTGAGCCGGCCGGCGACGATCATCAGGTCAGCCTGGCGGGGCGACGCCCGGAAGACCTCCATCCCGAAGCGGGCGAGGTCGTAGTTGGCGGCACCGGTGGCCATCATCTCGATCGCGCAGCAGGCGAGGCCGAAGTTGGCACCCCAGGAGCTGGACGCCCGCGCCCACTTGACGGCACCCTCCAGCGTGCCGGTCAGGAAGTTGTGTTGCAGGCTCTCGAGGCCCATCGCTACTCCTCTCCCCTCGGGGCGCCGACCGGCTGTGCCCAACTGGGGGCGTCCTCCCCGGCCTCCAGCACGCCGGCGCCGGCTCGCCCGCCGTCCTCCTCGCCGGCGTCGCCCTCGACCGGCCGCAGCCCCGGGCCCTCGAGGGCGACCTGCAACGGGCGCGGCACCCGGCGGACGGTGGCGGTGGTCGTGCGTGTGAGGTCGGGCTCGGGCTGGTTGCGGAACCGCTGGATCGGCCCCCAGTCGAGGGCGCCGTTGGAGACCAGGTAGGCGAAGGACACGAAGACGATGCCGACGAAGGTGGCCATCTCCGCCAGGCCGAAGCTCGACAGCTGGTGGTACATGACCGCCCACGGGTAGAGGAACACGACCTCGATGTCGAAGATGATGAAGATCATGGCGACGAGGTAGAAGCGGACGGGGAAGCGCGCCGCCGGCTCGCGCCTGGGGGCGATGCCCGACTCGTACGGGCCCTCCTTGGCTGCGGTCGGGCGCTTGGGGCCGAGGAGGCCGGAGGCGAGGAAGGACCCGGCGGCGAACAGCGCAGCCAGCGCCAGCAGCAGGACGATCGGGAGGTACTGGACCATCGCTGGCTTCCTTCTGGGACGTGGTCAGGATGGGGGCGGCTGTAGTTTCTACGCCGTGGAGCGGTCGGCACGCCAGCCTGGTCACGGTTCCGCCACCTGGTCGCGCTTCGCCGGCCGGCTGCGGGCCAGCCTATCCATGGGTCAGTTGCAGTGCGGGCCGGCCGGGCGCTGGCCGGTCGTGTCGATCCCCGGTGGCGGCCCGTAGGCAGTCGCCACGTAATCCGACGCCGAGGTGGCCAGACCGACGAGCGCGGCGGCGAAGACGCCCACCACGCCTTGCTCGAGGAAGCGCCGGCGTGTGGTGGCGGCCGTGGGGGCAGGGGCGGGGGCAGCCGTGGTCCCGGCCGGTTGGGCGGGCGCGGTCGCGTCCCCGCGCTCGTCACCGCCCGCCGGCCCGCCGGCTCGGCTCGCCCACAGCGCACGCAGCGCCATCACCACGACGACGACGGCGGCGAGCCCGCCGCCTACCACGATGCCAAGGACGTCCCAGGGGCCGAACACCACGGCTGTCCAGCATGTCCCCCTCCGCCGGCGTATACCACTCACCAAGCGAGCTCACGCTCGGAGAGATCTCGCTGCATGCGATGGTCTGGAAGGTCCGGAGAGACCCCTCCCGGAGGGCGGGAAGAGTCGGGAGGACGGAAGATCCAGAGGGACCGGCAGGGTCGGCAACGG
>JAJZJY010000872.1 GCA_021809885.1 Actinomycetes bacterium | reverse complement strand
GCTGATCGAGTGCCGACCCCGCGAAGGGGTCGGCACGATCCGAGGGGGAGGTCAGGGTGGCGAGCGTCCACGACGTAGCTGCTGCGGTCCTCGAGCGCACTGGCCCCATCGACACCTTCAAGCTCCAGAAGCTCGTGTACTACAGCCAGGCTTGGCATCTCGTCTGGGACGAGGAGCCGCTCTTCAACGAGCCGATCGAGGCATGGGCCGGCGGACCGGTCGTCTGCGCCCTGTACGAGCACCACCGGGGGCAATACAGCGTCTCGGGGTGGCCGTGGGGCGACGCCGAGCGGTTGACCCCCGAGCAGCAAGAGACCATCGACGTCGTCGTGGGCTCGTACGGGAAGCTCTCTGGGCGGCAGCTGAGCCAACTCACCCACCGCGAAGAGCCGTGGCGCGTCGCCCGAGGAGACCTCGGGCCGGGCGAGCGCGGCCACCGGGTCATCGAGCCGGCCATGATGCAGGACTACTACAGCGCACTCGACCAGAGCGACGGGGCCACCCCTGTCGACCAGCTCGGCGTAGGCGACGAAGAGGAGCCCTTCTAGCCGGTGACAGGGGACAGACGCCGCAGCCCGAAAACGGCCAGCGCGCCATTGCCGATCTCGCCGAACAGGCCGAGGGCACTTGCCCCGCTGGTTGGAAACGATGGCCGTCACGCTCGTCCCGTCTTCAGCTTCGCGCTCGTCGACCGGCACTACGAAGGTCAATGGGGCTGGCACCGAATGTCCGATGCGGATGCTCGGCGCCTGCACGAGTTCCTGTGGGACATGGGCGCCTTGACCTGGGATGAGATTCGGCACCAGACGAGCGGCGGGCACAAGAAGCACCACCCGCATCCGATCGAGCGCTTCTGCAAGGAAGCGCAGGAGCGCATCGCCGAGCGCGGCCACGACGACATCGCCGCGTCGATGTTCCGCTTCCGCCTGGACGGGACCGCAAGGCTCTGGGGTTACGACCTCGGCGACGGCCTGTTCTACGTCGTCTGGTGGGATCCGGACCACAAGGTCTACCCGACCGAGCCCGCCTGACCTCTTGTGGCGTCGAGCGTCGGCACGACCGCACGGGCCGGGTTCGACAAGTCCACTGCTCACCCTTTCGGTCGTGCTGCACAGTATCGTGGTCATGTGACTGGGATACGAGTCACTTGACTATGATAGTGCGCACCCCGTCAGGCCAGGCATTCCCGTCCCGTATGGGGCTGGGCCGGCGGCATGGAACCTCCCGCGGACACGACACCAGGCTACGGACCTGCGAGGCCCGGGCGGTGGGGTGTCGTGCGGAAGGTCCCTCAGGGTCGTGTCGGAGGTGGTGACTCCCCGACTTGTGTTCACACCCACCGGGGGTTGTGTTCACTAGGAGCCGTGCCTTGTGTTCAGTGCTCGCGAGAGCGGGCGACGGGAATCGAACCCGCGTTCTCAGCTTGGGAAGCTGTTTGGGCACTGGCGAGAGCAGCACATATGTTCGCCCTATAGCTACTGAGCTGGTATTCTGATGACAGCAGCCGACTGGAATAGACCCAAGTTCGCGATGCCTATCATGCGCTAGTCATGCGCGGCGCACGTGGGCGGTCGCGGTTCAGGATCACTGCTTGGAGCGGTCGACCACCAGCGTCGAGACACGACGAGGCACGCTCGTCAGACGCAGGTCCATCCGTTGCGCTCCGAGTCCTCCGGGTCCTCTGTGACCACATCGACAACTCACTGCCTGGAGCGTTGATCGTGAACCACCGGAATACCCACGCAGCAGTAGCGGAACCTCGGAGGTCCGAGCGGCGGCCGGCCTTCCGCACGGGACTCCGACGAGGCCGACGGAATCCCCTCATCGCGCAACATTCTGGGGTCCGTTGGCGGCGTTGTCGCAGCGTGGTGGTGGTCTCGTAGGACACATAGCTTGCTCGGCCGCCAGGCGTCGGCCGCGTCGCTGGGTGGACTTGCTCATCGGGGGCCTCCTTGTCCACCCGGGCACTTGCCAGGCCGGCGTATACTCAGTATAGATACTGATTGGATGGGGGTGGTGGATACTCCGCCCCAGGAGGAGGCAAGAGATCACGATGCCAGGCCCGACGACCGCCCGCCAGCTGGCCGACTATGAGCGCCGGTATCGCGCAGTGGCGGCCCAGCTCGCCACAGAGCTCGCCACCATCGGCCTGATCCATTCGGGCAGCGTCATCAAGCGCTACACCTACTGCGCGACGCCGAGGTGTCGCTGCCACGGCGATCCGCCCCAACCTCACGGTCCCTACTGGCAATGGAGCGCCAAGGTGAAAGGAAAGACCGTCAGCCACCGGCTCTCTGACGTCGAGGCAGAGCTCTACCAAGAATGGATCGCCAACGACCGCCGGCTCAACGACCTCATCGGACAGATGCGCCAGGTGGCAGCCGAGGCCGCCACCCTCAAGCTCGAACACGCAGCCGACACGTAGCCGGGGCGCTCAAAGAGCACGTCCATCAGCCTTCACCTGAAAACACCCACCGGACAACTCGCCCCGACCCCACGCCAACCGAAAAGCCCCTCAGGCACAACGCATTTCTGGGCTGCCACGGGTCAGGGCGTCAGATCCACGCTTGGTTCAGGCCTAGTCCCAATACCC
>JAJZJY010000871.1 GCA_021809885.1 Actinomycetes bacterium | reverse complement strand
GCCCAACGCCGACGTCGTGGCGCTCGGCAAGCAGGGGCCGGTGTCATCCTCGCCATGGCGGTGGGCCGACGTCGATGCGAGGGAGGGTCGAGTCGACCTGCCCGAACCGGTCGTCCGCCACCGTCCAGGCGCGATACGCCTCGAGGATCTCGGCGCGAGCCCGGGCGACGAAGTTCCACCACATGAGCACGGTCTCTTGGAACGGGACACCGCCCAAGAGGATCGCTCGCGTCGGCTCGCTGGCTGCCAGGACGATCTCGGAGCGGCCGATGCCGAGGTAGGCGAGATGTCCCGGATCCACGACCGCGCCGTCCAGGCGGACCGCACCGGTGAGGGCGACGATCGCGTGCTCGAAGTCGCGTCGAAGCGGCACCGTCGTGGTGCCGTTTCGCAGCGAGACGTCGGCACCAACGAGCTCGGTGTCACATCGGGCCGGAGACACAGTGCCGTCGAGGTCGCCGACGAGCACGGTCGCCTCCCCGGCGTCGAGATCGCGGCAGGGAAGCGAGCCGTGGTGCTCGAAGGCGGGAGGCCCGTCTCTGGTAGCAGAGGGCTGGGCGATCCACAGCTGCACGCCGTGCAGGGTGCCGTGATAGCCGCCGGCGCCCTCTTCGGAGTGGGCGACGCCGTGGCCGGCGGTCATCAAGTTGAGCTGGCCCGGCCGGATGACCTGCTCGGTGCCGAGCGAGTCGCGGTGAAGTGCCTCACCCTCCACCAGCCAGGTGACGGTCTGCAGTCCGATGTGGGGGTGGGGGGCGACGCCCATCCCACGTGGCCCGCTCACCTGAGCGGGGCCCACGTGGTCGACGAAGCACCACGGGCCGACCGTGCGCCGACCCCGCCGGGGCAGCGCCCGGCGCACCGCAATGTCACCGACCTGGCTCTTCCGGCTGTCGGTGACCTCGAGGTCAGGCACTGGGACGCTCTGGATCGCCCCGGCTCGTCCCGTCGGCGGGGGCCCCGTTGCGGTCCGTTGCGAGCACGGCGAGGACCTTCTCTGCGACCGAGGCGACGGCGTCGAGCTCAGAGGGGGTGAGCGGGTCGATGAACAGGCGTCGTACCATGGCCACATGATGCGGCGCGGCCGCCTCGATCGCTCGACGACCGGCCCCGGTGGCCACGACAAAGGCGCCTCGACGGTCCTGTCCGCAGCGCTCCTTTCTCACAAGTCCCCGACCCGACATGCGGGCGACCTGATGGGAGACTCGGCTCTTCTCCCATCCGAGCACCTCTGCCAGCTCGAACAGCCGGGCGCGGCCGTCAGGGCGGTCGGAGAGGGCGACGAGCACGAGGTAGTCGGCGTAGGACAGCGCCGAGGTCGCGGCCACGTCAGCAGCCAGGCGGCCGCTCAGGCGCAGCTGCATGAACTGCAGCGCCCGCCACGCTCGCTCTTCTTGCTCGTCGAGCCATCGGACCTCGCCCATGGCCCAATTCTATGGTCGGGAATAGTTGAATCATCATCTATGTTGGATGACACATCCACCACCTGAAAGGGAGCAGCACATGAGCACGCCGAGCGTTCCTGCCAGCCTGACCGGCACCTATACCATCGACCCGACCCACAGCCGGATCGGCTTCGTCGCACGCCACGCCATGGTCACCAAGGTGCGTGGCTCGTTCGACGAGTTCGAGGGCTTTGGCTCCTTCGACGCCGAGAACCCGGGCAACTCGAAGCTCGAGCTCGTGATCAAGGCGGCGAGCATCGACACCCGCAACGCGGACCGTGACGCCCATCTGCGCTCGAACGACTTCTTCGACATGGACACCTACCCCGAGATCACCTTCGCCTCGACGAGTGTCGAGCAGACCGGCGATATCCGATACCGGGTGATCGGGGACCTCACGATCAAAGGCGTCACCCGGCCGGTTGCGGTCGACTTCGAGTACACCGGCTCTGCGGTGGACCCCTACGGCAACCAGCGGATCGGCCTCGAGGGCACGACGAGCATCAACCGCAAGGACTGGGGTGTCAACTGGAACGCGGCGCTCGAGGCCGGCGGGGTGCTCGTGAGCGAGAACGTCACCTTGGAGTTCGAGGTGTCCGCCATCCGCAGCACCGAGGCAGCCTGAGCCTCGTTCGCTCTCTCGCACGTCACCGGGGCCTGAGCCCGAGCTGCGGAAGCTCCGCAGCTCGGGCTCTGCCCGCCACCGGTGGCCCGAGCTTTTCCACCCGAGCCGGAGGGGGTCGGCCTCTCCCGGCTCTCGACATGCCAAGGAGGCCAGCTCTGGCGGTGTCTGCTGTGTCGCCTGTTCGTCTCAACCACGCTGTGCTGTTCGTCTCCGACCTGGAGCGTTCGGTCCGCTTCTACACCGAGGTGTTCGGGATGGAGGTGATCGCCCGCGAGCCGCGCGCCAACGCCGCGTTCTTGCGGCTCCCGCGCTCGGGGAACCACCACGATCTCGGTCTCTTCGGTGTCGGCACGGCGGGAGGCCCGAAGCGTCGCGGCGCCATCGGCCTGTACCACCTGGCCTGGCAGCTCGACACGATCGACGAGCTGGCCGCCTCCCGCCAGACGCTGCTCGACGCCGGGGCCTCTCTACCGGGGAGTCCAGTCACGGGGTTACCAAGAGCGTCTACGGTGCCGATCCCGACGGCAACGAGTTC
>JAJZJY010000870.1 GCA_021809885.1 Actinomycetes bacterium | reverse complement strand
GAGTGCATCGGCAAAGAAGGCGAGAATGCACCGTTCGACCATCTGGCGGTTGGCCTCCTCGCGGACGTGGTGGCGCTCCTCGGGCAGGAGCAGCACCTCGTGATCGACGCCGGCGGCGAGCAGCGGATCGATCAGACGGGCGGAGTGGCGGAAGTGGACGTTTCCGTCGATGAGGCCGTGCACGATGAGCACCCGTCCACGCAGCCGCTCGACTTGGCTGAGCACACTGCTCGCCGAGTGCGTGGCAGGGTCAACTTGCGGCCTGCCAAGGTAGTTTTCGGTGTACAAGCTCTCGTAGAGCTCCCAGCTCGTCACCGGGGCGCCGGCGACGGCCGCGCAGAACACGTCGGGGGCGACCGCGAGGCAGCGTAGCGCCATGTCGCCGGCCTCGGCGCCGAGCGAGCGGACGGCGCCATCATCGGAGCGGTGGTGACCCTCGCCTCGGCCCTCGGCCTCGACGCCATCGCCGAAGGCGTCGAACCCCCCCAAGCCGACGAGCTGCGAAATCTGGGCTGCCCCCACGCGCAGGGGCTACTTCTTCGGCCGACCCGACCCGAGCAGCCAGATGGACCGGCTTTTCTCGTCGGCTCGAGAAGCGAAGAAGCGGGCGGGCCTGCCGATAACACGGGCGTAGTGGTCCACTCCTGACGCCGCGTCGCTTCGACGAGGGCATCACGACGCTCACCCACGTCGCCGACCAGCACGCCACCTACGGCACCAAGGTCATCCCCTCGACGGTGCCCGAAGGCTCCTTCACCCTCGACGAGGTGCTCGGCAACCCAACCGACCTGCCCATCGCCGAGCACACCGTCGACACCGGCGGCCAGACCCTCGCGCTCTTCGCCGCCTTCGACCTCGTCGGCCTGCGCTTCTCACCGCGCATCAGGGACCTGCCCAGCCGCCGGTTGTACCGCCTCGGCCTGGCCAAGGAGCTGGCCTCCTATCCCCACGCGGGGCCGCTGCTGCGCCAGCGGATCAACACCGGTCTGATCCTCGGCCAGTGGGACGAGCTGCTACGACTCGGCGGGTCGCTCAAGTTCGGGCACGCGACGGCCTCGCTGCTCCTCGCCAAGCTCCAGTCCGGCAGCCGCCACAACGCCGTCGCCAGGGGCCTGCTCGAGTACGGGCGCCTGATCCGCACTCTGTTCATCCTGCGCTACCTGGCCGACCCCGAGTTGCAACGACGGGTCCACCACCAGCTCAACAAAGGCGAGAGCCTCCATGCCCTGCGCAGCCGGCTCCTCTACGCCAACGAGGGCCACATTCGCCGTCGCCACGACGACGCCCAGACCGAACAAGCCCTGTGCCTGACGGTGGTGACCAACGCGGTGGTGCTGTCCAACACCGTCTACCTCCAAGATGCCCTCGACGCTCTCCGAACGGAGGGGACCCCGGTCAACGACGAGCACGGCGGCGGGCTTCGCAGCTGTCTCGCGCATCTCTGCGAGCAGGGCGCGCACCTCGAGGCCCCTTGGCGGGCCACTGCTGTCGTAGAGGCGAGCGTCGCACTCGGTGAGGCGCTTCCTCGCCGTCTCGCCGCCAACCCTGGGGAGATCCCCATGGCCCTAATGGGGGGGCTCGAGGTCTGTTGGATCGCCGCTCAGCGATCGCGTCGGACGAGGAAGCGGTACCGGCCGTCGTCGTCGCTCGGCTCCTCGGCCGCCAAGAGCGCATTGCCGGTGTTCCGGCACCAGGCTGGGATGTCGAACCAGCTGCCGGGGTCGGTCGTGATGAGCTCGAAGGACTCACCGAGGGCCACCTTGCGTGCAGCGTCCCTCGCGTCGATGACGGGTCCGGGGCAGCATCGACCCGAGGCGTCTACGACGAGCGTCGGCATGACCGGCTCGGAGGTCGCCGGTTGTGGTGCCATGGCGTTGTCCCTCACTTTCGTGTTGTCCTCTCGGATGGAAGTCGTTGGTCTGCTGTCGGCCCTGTTGTTGACCGCGCGTGAGAGCCGTAGCGGTGCTCGCTTCAGAAGTACTGGGTGGTGTCGGCTGCGAGGACCCGGTCGGTCAAGAACCACGTGGCGCCCACGATCTCGTCGACCTCGGGCAGGAGGTTCTCTCTCGTCGCGCCGAAGATCTGGGCGGCGAGGCTGCAGACGTAGATGGCGACCTTGCCGCTGTGCTTGACCGCCGCCACGAGCTCGGACACCTGGGCGGGCAGCCCCGCACGCTCGACCTGGCGACGGACGTAGTCGCCCTCATGCGCATGCTCGGCCGACATCTCCAGGCGGTCCGCCTCGCCCTGCATGACGTCCCGCACCGCCCATTTGACGAACAGCAAGTCGACCTGTGCTCCGCTGGCGGCGGCCAGGTAGGCGAAGGCGAGCGGGGTCAGTACCCGGTCGTAGGCACTCTCGCGGACGACGATCGCCAGGCGCTCGAGCGTCTTGGGCGGTCCCTCCTCGCCGGGGGCGTGCTCTTTCGCAGCTGCATGCTCGGTCGCAGTTTCGGTGCTGCTCGACATCACGGATCATGGTCTCCTCGGGGCCACCCAATACCTGACTAACTTGGTCAACTATATCCGGGGACTGCCCGACGCACCAGCCGGCGCCGTCCCGGGAGTTCAGCGCCGCCGACGCCCACGCGTTCTTGGCTGGGCA
>JAJZJY010000869.1 GCA_021809885.1 Actinomycetes bacterium | reverse complement strand
CGAGCTCACTCAACTTGGCTTCGGCGGCGACGAGTTGGGGAGGCGTGAGCATGGAAGGGAACCAGGCGTCGCCTCGTTGCACTGCGCGCCGCATGGCAGCACGGGACGCGCCGCCTATCCATATCGGGGGCAGTTCGGCAGCTGGTGCCAAAGTGAGCGGCTTCCCTGGCGCGACCTCGGTTGGTACCCCGGCGAGAAGCCCTGGGAGTATGTCCAGGGCGGCGTCGGTCATACGACCTCGCTCCGCCCAGGGGATTCCGAGCGCCTCCCAAGCGGCCGTGCCGTGGACGTCTCCTCCGGTTCCGACGCCGAGAATCACGCGACTGCCCGAGAGTTGCTGGAGGGTGGCGATCTGTTTGGCCACCCATGCCGGCTGGCGCAGGGCGAGGATCATCACGCCGAAACCGACGCGGAGCCGCTCGGTAACGGCGGCCACGGTGGCCAGCATCAGCGTGCTCTCAAGCGTCGGTGCGACGGTCGCCAGGTGATCCCCCACGAAGAGCGCGTCGAAGCCGAGGCTCTCGGCGTGGCGGGCGTAGTCGGCCATCTCGTCGGGGCGAGTCCGAGCGGAGGTGAGCATGAGGCTGATGGACAGTTTCGTCATGGCATGTCCGAACCAGTGGTCGAGGCAAGGTCGGGCCGCACGACGAGCAAGGTCTTGCCGATGGTGGCTCGGGAGGAGATGGCGGCATGTGCGTCCGCGGCTCGATCGAGCGCGAACGTTTGCCCGATGATCGGCCGCAGCCGGCCGGCCGATGCCTCATCCAGGGCTCGGCGCGTGAGCTCGTTCAGCGCGGCGGCATCTCGTGGGACCGAACGCAGCACAGTCACGCGGCGGTTCGCCGCTTCCGCTTCGGGGATGCGCGTGAAGGTGCCGCTGGCCATGCCGTAGGGGACGAACCGTCCGCCTTCATCGAGAAGGCCGAAGGACGTGGTGCCGATGTGGCCGCCCACACCATCGAAGACCACGTTGAGCCCGCCGACCTCCGCCCGGACGCGCGCCGCCCATCCCAGTTCGGTGTAGTCGACGGCGACAGCAGCGCCGAGGTCGCGGACGAGATTCACCTTCCGCCCCCCACCAGCAGCTGCCACCACGGTGGCACCTGCGGAACTGGCGAGTTGCACGAGGAGGCTCCCTACCCCGCCGGCCGCGGCCTCGATGAGCACCGTCTCTTCCTTTTTGATCTCTGCGAGATCCACCAAACCGACCGCCGTGCGACCATCCGCCAGGAGAGCGACCGCGTCGGCCAGGCCAAGCCCGGCGGGCACGTCGAGCAACCCGGAGGCGTCCACGGCAACCTGCTCGGCATAGCCACCCGACCCGCCGGTGGTCGTGACGACCCGGCGCCCGACAAGGTCAGGACCGACGTTCGCTCCGACAGAGGTGACGACCCCGCCGACCCCGTTGCCAAGCACTGCTGGTCGCTGCGGGAGCATCGCCGGGTTGGGTGGCTTCCCGGCCCGCACCTGGGTCTCGACGAACGTGATGCTCGCGAACTCGACAGACACCACCGCTTGGCCCGGTCCGGGTCGTGGATCCGGCCGCTCTTCGATGACGAGGCGCTCCGGCGGTCCGAAGGCCCGAAGCACCACAGCGCGCATTTGGTCCTCTCCTCGTACCGGAGCAATCTACTCCGTTATGCATCCTAGCGGAGGGATCCACTCCGGATGACTAGCATCGGCTGCGTGAGGAAGCAGGCCGACCCGCCTCGCCGAGGCCGCCAGGCAGAGGCCGCCGGCAACGACCGCCGGCTGCTCGATGCTGCCCGAGACGTCTTTGCGGCCCGTGGCGAGGCCGCGACGGTCTCGGCCATCGCGGAACGTGCCGGGGTCGGCATCGGCAGCCTCTACCGCCGCTACGGCAGCAAAGAAGATCTCCTTCGACAGCTCTGCACCCTCGCCATGGAGCAGACCATCGACGCAGCCAAGGAAGGGCTTCAAGCCGATGATCCTTGGACGGGACTCGTCAGCTACATACGAGCCTGCGTCACCCAAAGGACCGGGTCCCTTGCTCCTCTGGCTGGCACGATCGTAGCCACGCCGCAGATGTGGGCGACGGCCCGGCGAGGCCGGCGCTCCCTTGACCAGCTCGTCGCCCGGGCCCACGAGGGCGGCCGCCTACGCACCGACGTGACCCCACTCGACATCGCCTGGCTGATCGAGCTGTTCGGTCGTTTCGACCCCTTGGATAAAGACAGCATCGTCAGAGAACGCCTGCTTGCTCTCGCCATTGATGGCCTCAGCACCAGTAGCCAGAGCGGTCCGCTCCCTGGGCCCGCTCCCGGCACCCGACACTACGAGCGGCGGTGGGGGTCCAAGTAGACGATCCGACGGCCACGCGCACCCTGGGGCCTCGAACCTATCCCCGGCCGAGCTCCTTCAAACAGAGATGGCGTCGTGAGGCGTGGACCAATCCGTGCTCGCGACGGTCGGGAGCCCGAACTGACCGGCTCGGCCAGGAGGGTGTGTCGCAGCGTTCTTACCGTCTGGCTCATTCGAGTGGCTGGTGGGAGACGGTGGCTGGCTCGCGCCCTGCGAGGAGGTACCCGCCGGCGAAGGCGACGGCTGGCAGGCCGACGAGGATGAGTAGCAGGTCGGTCACGGGTACTTGATC
>JAJZJY010000868.1 GCA_021809885.1 Actinomycetes bacterium | reverse complement strand
CGTGCGGCGCCGGCGAGATCACCGCCGCCGCCGGCGACCGTGAGCTGGTCGTCGCTGGCGCCGACCTGGAGCCGGGAACGCTGCTGGCCGCCTACCGCGCGGGGATGTTCCCGATGCCGGCGGGCCGGGGGCGGATGGGCTGGTGGTCGCCCGAGCCGCGCGGGGTCATCCCGCTCGACGGGCTGCGGGTGAGCCGCTCGCTGCGGCGGTCGGCGGCGCGCTACGAGCTGCGGGTCGACACCGCCTTCGGCGAGGTGATCGCCGCTTGCGCCGACCGCCGGCGGGCGGGGGCGTGGATCGACGGCGGCGTGCTCGCCGCCTACACCCGCCTCCACGAGCTCGGCTGGGTGCACAGCGTCGAGGCGTGGGACGCCGGCGGCCTCGCCGGCGGGCTGTACGGCGTCGCCGTCGGCGGCCTGTTCGCAGGCGAATCGATGTTCCACCGCCGCACCGACGCCTCCAAGGTGGCGCTGGTCGGGCTGGTGGAACGGCTGCGCAGCGGGGGCGGCGTGCTGCTCGACGTGCAGTGGGCAACCGACCACCTGCGTAGCCTGGGGGCGGTCGAGCACCCCCGCGCCGAGTACCACCGGCTGCTCGCCGAGGCCCTCCGCCGGCCCCAGCTGCGGCTCTAGCGCGACCCGGCGAGCCGATCCACGCGCGGCAGGAGGTTGGCGGCGTCGATGCGCTCGCAGAGGGCGGCGAAGCCGGCCTCGGGCCCGCGCCAGCGCAGGTCGTCCACCCCCGGCAGGAGGTCCCGCTCGATGCGGAGGGTGGCGAGCAGCTTGAAGAGCATGGCGTCGTCGTGGCGGGCGACGAGGGTCGCCGCCAGCGCCGGCGAGCCTCGCACGTCCACCTCCCAGCGGCGGGCGTCGGCCGGGATCGCCTCGATGCTGCCCCAGCGGGCGAGCACCGCCGCCGACGACCTGGGGCCCCATCCTGGCAGCCCGGGGAAGCCGTCGGCGCTGTCGCCCACGAGTGCGAGGTAGTCGGGGATCGACGCCGGCGGCACCCCGAACTTGGCCCGCACGGCCTCCTCGTCGAGCACCTGCCTCCTGCGCCGGTCGACCTGCACGACCCGCCCGCCCACCACGCACTGGCCGAGGTCCTTGTCGGGCGTGAGGATCGCCACCCGCTCGACGCCGGGGTCGTCGGCCGCGACGGCCGCCAGCGAGGCGAGGGCGTCGTCGGCCTCCAGCTCGACCATCGCCCACACCGGCACCCCCATCTCCTGCAGGGCGTCCTCGAGCGGCCCGGCCTGCGACCACAGCACCGGGTCGACGCCGGCACCAGTCTTGTACCCGGGCCACAGCTCGTTGCGGAACGACTCGATCACGTGGTCGGTGGCCACCCCGACGTGGGTGGCGCCCTCCTCCAGGACGGCGAGCACCGAACCGAGCACACCGCGAAGCGCGGCCACCTCGACACCATTGGCGGTCTTGTGGGACGGGGCCCCGAAGAAGTGCCGGAACAGCTCGTAGGTCCCGTCGACGAGATGCACGCTACGCATCGCGGCACCACGATAGACGCTGCAAATCCCTGGTAGAACGCCCTTTTCCGTCCAGTGTTTGCAATACGCGGGCAGATGTGCTGATATGTCCGGCGCCCGTTGCGAAGAGCGGAGAAGACGCACCACACCTCTTGTGGAGTCCGCAGCGGCGCCCTACGTGCCGAGGCACGAAATCCGACGAGAGAAAGGACGGCGTCTTGAAACGCGCCCTCATCTCGGTGGCTGTCACTGCTGCTGCCGTGTCACTGTCCGCCTCCCCTGCGCTGGCGTCCACCCTGCACGGCGTGGCCAGCCACCACCACCGGCCGACGCATTACGTGGTGCATCCCGGCGATTCCTTCTGGGCGATAGGCCGGAGGTACAACGTCACCATGGACAACCTGGCCACCTACAACAACATGAACCTGTGGGGCGTGCTCTATGCCGGCACGACCCTGCGGATACCATCGGTGAAATGGCATGCGGCGTCGACCGCCGCCTCGCCGGTGGCCGTCGACGCCCCCCTGACCGTGGTTTCCCCCATGACAGCGCCCGCCCCCTCCGGGGCGGCGCCGGCCGGGGTGTGGGCCTGCATCGCCGCCCACGAGTCGGGTGGCAACCCCGCCGAGAACACGGGCAACGGCTACTACGGCATGTACCAGTTCACGCCTGGCAGCTGGGCGGCCGCCGGCGGCACAGGCAACCCGGCCGGTGCCCCGGCTTCCGAGCAGACGGCGGTGGCGCAGCGGCTGCAGCAGATGCAGGGCTGGGGCGCCTGGCCGGTGAGCAGCGCCGCCTGCGGCCTCTGACACCCAACGCTCGCCCGCCGTTCACCCGGGGGGCGGTCACTGGCACCTAGCGTTGCACCGTGCCCGCCCCCTGGCCAGTCATCGTCCCCGGCCCGCCCGACGAGCGCGGGTGGCGGTCGCTGCGACGAGCCGACGGCGAGGAGCACCGGGTCCGCACCGACCTCGGCGGCACCCCGCCGTCGGGGACGCTGCGGCCCCTGCTGGCGTTCGTGCAGGTCTCCGACCTGCACGTGACAGACGCCCAGTCCCCCGCACGGGCCGAGTTCCTCGACCGCCTCGGCGACGACGACTCGCCCGTGCGGGCCGTGCTCGGCCCGAT
>JAJZJY010000867.1 GCA_021809885.1 Actinomycetes bacterium | reverse complement strand
GTTGGGTGCCGTGATGACGCCTCGGTAGTTGTGGACCGTGTTGTCGATCTTGGCGGCAATGGCGCTACCGATGCCCTCCTCGACGCCGCGCAACTCGACCGCATCGCTGTGTGGGTCGCCGAGGAGGAAGCGCACGCGCACGCCTGACTCCGCCTTGGCCGAGAGCAGCCGGCGGATCGCCGGGTCTTCCGAGAGCCAGAAGCCGGCGTAGACCAACACGTCGATCCGTCGCTTGGCACGCTCGAACAGCCCGAGCCACGTGGCGTTGCCGACGTGGGAACGGACAGGCCACAGGCTGACCAACTCGGCCATCCCCAGGTCCCGTGACTGCTCGGCGGAGGCCGGCGGCCACAGGTAGCCCGGGTCGACGGCCAGGAGCTTGGCCACAAAGTGCTGGTTGCGCCGATAAGGGACGTGGCCGTCGATCCAGCGGTCGACCGTCTTGCGGTCGTTGCCCAGCGCCTCAGCGAGATCCTCAGGCCCGAACCCGGCCTCGTGGATCGCCGCCCGGAGTCGTTCGTTCGCCAAAGGGCCCACCTCCCACCAGGAATCTCAGGGCGTCCTGGGCATGCCGAGATGCCCGAAGATATCCCCTGGCGCGGTTACGGCGGGGGACCCCCTCGCCGGATCGTTGTCAGCGTGAACGACTACCAAACCACCAGGGCGTCCGCCGCTGCGGCCGCCGTCAGGACCAAGCGATCGGGCTGCCGGCCCTCGCCGTTGTCGGAGCTCAACGGGATCCTTCTCGGCCCGCTGCCGACCCTCCCCGGAGGTGGCGTGGCACGAGTGGCAGCCGAGCTTCGACGGATGGAGACTCCCGAGGCACGGGCGACCTGGCGCCATGAGGGGTGGGCCGAGCTGGTGGGCTGGATCGTGCGCCGAGTACCGGACTGCGATCCAGTGGTACCAGCCATCCACGCCCTGCGGCAGGCTTCCGTGGCCGTCAGCGACCCCGCCGACCCGAGCGTCGCCCGCCGCGTCCTCGCCATCGCCCGCCGGTCGCCCGCAGACCGCTGCGGCACTGACCTGCCGCTCGGCGACGACCCGGCCGAGGTCGCCGATCCCGTTGACCGCCGGGGCGAGTCCCTGGCCGGAGAGGTAGCCGACCTGCTCGGGATGGCGGGCATCCGGCCGTCCCCCGAGGCTCGGCAGGTGATCTCGGCTGCCGTGGACGTCGCCGCGGACTGGTGGGACGGCTTCGCATGCCACACCGGCCTGCTCGGAGCCGACCTGGTCGCCGCGGCGAGGGACGCCGCCGGGATGAGCTCGGAGTGGCGGCTGCGCCGCTACCAAGCCGGTGCCGCTGGCCGGCCGCTGGTCGCCCTCCTGCTGGGCGGCGACCAGTGGGGCCTCGCCGCCCGGCGCGCCTGCGGGCAGGAGGCGTCGCTGGTCCTGTGGGCGCTGCTGGCCCGTCGCGCCCGACGGGCCAGCGCGCCTGACCCGGTCCCGCCCGCTGCCGTCATCCGAGCCTGGAAGTCGACCTTGCAGCTGATCGAAACGGCGCTGGTGCCGTCAGCGGGCGATACCGCGGCGACGGGCCCCACGGCGGCCGCGTGAGCGCCGGCGGGTCGACGGCCAGCAGGGCAGCGGGGAAGGCAGGGGCAGGGGAGGGAGCTCGATCAGCGCTCCGACCTTCGGGGCCCGACGACGTGCCGTCGCCGCATCCCGTCACCGTCCAACTCGCCGAGAACCGGGTGGCCCTTGGGGCGGCGGTGCTGAGCGCGCCACGGGTCGAGCCCGACTGGGTCCTTCCCGGCCTGCCCCGCCGTGACGTCGGCATGATCGCCGCCCCGGGTGGGACCGGCAAGACCAGGCTCGGTTTGCAGATGGCGATCGGCGTGGCGCTCGGCACCGGCTGGCCGTGGCACCGCTGGGCCCGCCCCCCGGGACGGGTCCTGTACTTGGCGGCCGAGGAGCACGCCGACACGCTCGTCGACCGCCTCCGGGCCATCGCCCATGCGACGGCGATGCCGGCCCAGGACATGGACCTCCTCGACGAGCGGCTCGACCTGCACTCGATGGTCGCCATCCCCGGGGCGTGCCTGTCTTCGATGGGCGCTGAGGGGCCGCTCACCGTCGCCCTTTTCGGACTGCCGGCCCGGCGCTACCGGCTCATCGTCATCGACCCGCTGGCGAGCTTCGCCGGCGTCGACGCCGAGAACGACAACGCGTCCGCTACCCGGGTCGTGAAGTACCTGCGCGCCGTCGGCGGCTCGACCGGCGCTGCCATCCTGGTCGTCCACCACGTTGCCAAGGCCGCCATCCTGAGCGGCCAGACCCATCTGGCCGTCTCCGCCCGCGGTGCCGTAGCCCTGACCGACGGGGTGCGCTGGCAGGCCCAGCTCACCCGGCCGGCGGACGACCAGGCCCAGCCGGCCGGCGACCCGGGAAGCTGGCGACAGCTGACCGTGGCCAAAGCCAACCACGTCCGCGACGGGCAGACCGCCTGGCTACGCTTCGGGCCGGACGGGGTGCTGTGGGAAGCCGAGAAGCCCCCGCACGCGAACCGTCCCGACCAGACGAAGTCGCATCCGGGAAGGGAAGGCCGGCGGTGGTGACAGGCCCGGACCTGGCACGGGTCGAGCAGCACTGGGCTCTGGCACGGATCTTCACGCC
>JAJZJY010000866.1 GCA_021809885.1 Actinomycetes bacterium | reverse complement strand
CGATAGCAGGAAGCCGTTTCAGAACCACTCGGTTTCCAGCTGGTCGTACGAAAGGCTTTCATATGCCCACCACCACCCCTCGACCAACCCTCGCCCAACCCGTGACAGTGATCGTAGATGCTGACCAAGACAAGGTCGAGGCCGATCTCGCCGCTGGGCGCTTGGCCTGCCCGGACTGCAAGGAACGGCTCTCGCCTTGGGGTCACGCCAGGGCCCGCCCGCTACGGCGGGGGGCCGAGGAGGACAACCTCCGCCCGAGGCGCTCGATATGCGCTTCCTGCGGTTGCCCTCGGCATCTGTGAAGAAGAGCCCTCCCGTTTGCTTGTCACGGCTTGGCGGGAGGGCTCTTGCGCGTCTCGGTCGCCACCAGCGTGGCCCGCCCGATGACGATCTGGCTAGTTCAGCGCACATATGCCGTCAGCGCCGTGAGTGTCGTCAGCTACCCCGCGGATGCTCAACGACGCCGGCGCTCAACAGGTGATCGGAGTCCCGGCAACCTGCACCGTCCGGGGCATCCCGACCAAGGTCCCCTTGGACCGAGGTGACGGCATGCCGCGGACGTGCGTGCTCTCGGCCGACAACGTCCTGCTCATCCGGCCAGCGCTGTGCACCGAGCGGATCACGGTTCTCGGCCCGGAAAAGATGCACAGTGTCTGCGAGGCGCTACGCATCGCCGTTGCCTGCTGACCGGCATGGCCTGGGCCGGCGGCGCTGCTCGGACCCGACGCCACACACATAGGAGGCGTCAACCACCCCACCCGGCAGTCCCGCCCCCATAGACGACATGGCAACCAACCCGAACCGTGTCCCCGCCGGCGTCCCCACAGGAGGCCGGTTCGCCCCTTCGGCTCACCCCAGGCCGACGATCAGCCTCGACGCCGAGCCTGCCCCCGAGAGGCCTCCGACCAGGCTCGAGGTGGAGGCCTTCCAGCGGCGTCTTGCCGCCACGGGAGAGCCGGTACGCCCCTGCTATCTCCGGGATCGGGGAGGGCACGTCCCGACGGTGACGGAGGCGGCAGCCGACCGCGCCGGGGCGGAGGTGAACGCCGAGATCGCCAGGGTGCGAGCCGGCTACGAGCGGATGCGGTCCGCCTACGGGGCCTCCGACAAGTCCCAGGACATCGGCATGGTCAGCTGCTGGAACTACGGAGCTTCCTACAACGGGTTCGAGCGCTTCAACTGCCCCGAGCGCGGGGAGGGGGACGGTGAACCGGGAGAACGTGGCCTGGCAGTCCGCGGACGGCTTCCTTCGGATGATCGAGATCGCGGCCCATGGACAGGCGCGGACGAACCGCCGCCAGGCCGGCCGGCCAGTCCGCACTCTCCTCCCACCTGGGGCCACCGCTCCGACTCCGCCAACCCGCTCCCGCCGCCCCCATAGACGACATGGCAACCAACCCGAACCGTGTCCTGGCTGGCCGCCGGGTTCCGGGCCGCCGAGGCGACCCTCCCGACCCTCGAGCCGGCCCACTTCGACGACGTCCCCGACGTGTCGGGCTCGGGCGAGCGACCGTCCTCGGCGGCCGCAGCGATCACTCATCTATCTGACTGCTCGGGCCGGGTCGGCCGAAGAAGTAGCCTTGCGCGTGGGGGCAGCCGAGGTTGCGCAGCTCGTCGGCTTGGGCGGGGGTCTCGACGCCTTCGGCGATGGCGTCGAGGCCGAGCGCCCTGGCGAGGGTCACCACCGCCTCGACGATGGCGGCGTCCGCTCGCTCGGCGCCGAGACCGGCGACGAAGGAACGGTCGATCTTCAAGATGTCGAGGGGGAGGGCTTTCAAGTGGGCGAGGGAGGAGTAGCCGGTGCCGAAGTCGTCCATCGCTACCCTCACGCCGATGTGGCGGAGCTCTCCGAGGCGGCGGGAGGCGATCTCGGGGTCGGCCATGAGGACGCTTTCGGTCACCTCCACCACGAGCCGGCGGGCAGCCAGCCCGGACTCGGCGAGGGTCTTTCGCACCAGGGAGGTGAGCCTCGGGTCCTCCAGCTGGTGGGCCGAGAGGTTGACCGCCACGTAGGGCGCTTGGGCGCCCGCGCCGGCGGGCCAGCGCGCCGCGCTGTGGCACGCCGCTCGGAGCACCCAGGTCCCCAGGGCCGAGATGACCCCGGAGCTTTCGGCGGTGGCGATGAAACTGTCGGGGCCGACCAGTGCCTCGCCGCCCCGGCGCCAGCGCACGAGGGCCTCCGCTCCCACCACCCGTCCGGTGCCCATCTCGACGACGGGTTGGTAGTGGAGGACGAACTGCTCTTCGGCCAGCCCACGGCGCAGGGCTGCCGGCAGGGTCACTGCGTTGAGAGCCTCGGCGCGCTCGGCCGGGCAGTAGAAAGACCAGCGGTTGCCTCCCGCGGCGGTGGCGACCCCCATGGCCACCTCGGCGTCGTCGAGGAGAGCCTCGGGGGGTGTCGCGGGGTCGGCGGTGAGGGCTATGCCGATGCTCGCGGTCAGCACCACCTGGTCCTCCTCGACGCGGAACGGCTCGGAGAGCGACCTGGAGAGGCGTCTGGCGAGGGAGGTGGCCGCCTTCTTTCCGCCGTGGGTCTCGCAGACCACGACCAGGCGGTCATGGTCGAGGAACCCCAGGTCGTCGCCGGCCCGCAGACCCCGGCGCAGGCGTGCAGCGGCCG
>JAJZJY010000865.1 GCA_021809885.1 Actinomycetes bacterium | reverse complement strand
GGCTCGCTCGGTTCCCCTCGACGAGCTCCGTTCGGTGCTCGGGGAGCTTCCTGCGGACATCGACGTCGTGGCCTACTGCCGTGGGCCGTACTGCGTCTTTGCCCCGGCCGCGGTGCGGGTCCTGCGCGGTGCCGGCTTCGCCGCGCTGCCCATGGAGGACGGTTTCCCCGAGTGGCGCCGGGCCGGGCTTCCCGTCGCCGTGGGTGACGACCCGGGCGAGCTGCCTGCCCGACCCACCCGCACCCGTCGCCGACAAGGTGGCGTGCGGCGACAGGGGACTCCCCGGTAAGTCCGGTGGGGATGCTGGAAGGTTCGGCGGCGACCCTATACTCAAGCATTCATACGAGGAGTTGATAATGAGGTGGTCGCCGTGGGAATAGAGGTTCGTTCACTTCGCAGCGCCGAGCTCGGCAACGCTGCTCATGTCCTGATCGAGCGCGACTCGGGTGTGGCGGTGGTGCTCGATCCGGTACGCGATGTCGGCCAATACCTCGACGTCGCGACCAGCGAATCGGTGGAGCTCACCTGGGCGCTCGAGACCCATGTGCACAACGACTTCGTCTCTGGTGCACGTGAGCTGGTGGCGTCGGCTGGCGCTCGCCTCGGGGCGAGCGGTGCGGCAGGGCTGCGCTATCCCTACGAGCGTCTCGGTGACGGGGACGAGATCGAGGTGGGCTCGTGGCGGCTCCGGGTGCTCGCGACCCCTGGGCACACCCCCGAGCATGTCGCCTACGTCCTCGTCGATCCCGCCGGCGAGCCTCAGGCACTGTTCTCAGGTGGAGCGCTCATGGTCGGCACCGCGGCGCGCACCGACCTGTTCGGCCCGGCGCTCTCCTGGCGGTTCGCCCACGACTTGGAGCGGACGCTCAAAGAGAAGATCTTGGAGCTTCCCGACCACGTGGTCGTCTACCCGACCCACGGCGGCGGCTCGTTCTGTGCGGTCGGTGCCGGGACCGAGATGACGACGACGATTGGTGCCGAGCGGGTGGCCAACCCGCTTGCTAGCGCCTGCTCCTCTCGCCAGTTCGTGATCCGGGCGCTGACCGCCGGTACCTATCCCTCCTACTACGCCCGGATGCGCAGCCTCAACCAGGCCGGGGCGCCGCTGCTCGGCCCGGCGCCCCCTGTCCCGTCGCCTGTCAGCCTCGGGGAGGTCGACACCTGGCTCGCTCAGGGTGCGCTCATGGTTGACGTGCGTCCGGCCGCTGCTTTCCGGGCCGGCCATATCCCGAAGAGCCTTGCAGCCGGAGCAGACGGCAACGTGTCCGGCTGGGTGGGCTGGCTGGTCGGTCCCGAGCGACCGCTCGTGCTCGTCGCCGACGCGGATACTGCCGGTGCGGCCCAGGTGGCCGAGGCCGCTCGCCAGCTGGCACGTATCGGCTACGACCGCGTCGTCGGCTTCCTCGAGGGCGGTATCGAAACCTGGAGGGCAGCGGGCCGCGAGTTCGTGAGCTACGAGGCCATCTCGGCGGCCTCCCTCGCCAAGCGCCTCGACGCCGACGAGCTCCTCCCCGTCGTCGACGTGCGCGAAGCCGCCGAGTGGCACGCCGCTCACGTTCCCGGCAGCGTCAATATCCCCGCCCACGACATCCCGGTGGCGAATGCCGACCTGCCCCGGGGGATGGCGTTGGCCGTGCACTGCGGGCACGACTACCGCGCCACGCTCGGTGCCAGCCTCTTCGAGCGCGCCGGCCACAGCCAGCTCATCGTCGTCGACGACGGTTGGGAGGGCTGGGCGGCCCTCGACCACGATAACCCGTGAGCGACCTGGCGTTGCCGACCGGGCACCGCCTGGGGCTTCGGGAGAACTGGTGGCAGTTCTCCGTCTTCACCGCCATCACGCTGCTCATTGGCATGACCATCGGCGTCGAACGTGTGGCACTGCCACCCCTCGCCCGCCACGCCTTCGGGATCACCTCGGTCCTCTACACCGTGAGCTTCATCTCCGCCTTCGGGGTGGTGAAGTCGGTGATGAACCTCGTCGCCGGGCGCCTGTCGGACCGCCGGGGCCGAAAGAGCATCCTGCTCGTCGGGTGGGCCTTCGCCGTGCCCTACGCGCTCATCATCATCTTCGCCACCGCCTGGTGGCAGGTGATCGTGGCCAACCTGTTCTTGGGGGTGAACCAGGCGCTCACCTGGACGATGTCGGTCACGGCCAAGATCGACTTGGTGGGCCCGACCAATCGGGGATTGGCGGTCGGGGTCGACGAGTCGGCCGGTTACATCGGCGTCGGTATCGGGGGCTTTGCTGCCGGGCTCCTCGTCTCCTCCTTTGGGCTACGCCCCACTCCCTACCTGTTGGCGCTCGGCGTCGTCGCGCTCGGGATGCTCGTCACCGTTGGCCCCGCCAGGGAGACCCTTCCCTTCGCCCGCTCGGAGTCCGCAGCCCAGGGAGACGGTTCCGCCAGCACCGCTGCTGGGATGCATGCGCCCGCGCCGCGCCTTGGCCGGCTCGCCGCCTACATGAGCTGGCACGACCGCTCGATGCTGGCGGCGTGCCAGGCCGGGTTCTTCAACAAGTTCGCCGACAGCCTGGTTGCGGCCTTCTTCCCGCTCTACCTGGTTCGCCGAGGGGTGTCGCTCGCCGAGGTCGGTCTTCTCGTCGGTGTGTACGCGTGGGTG
>JAJZJY010000864.1 GCA_021809885.1 Actinomycetes bacterium | reverse complement strand
GCCGGGGTGCACTACCCGGGCAACCTCGCCGCGTTGCGCTCGTGGTTCCCGGACGATGCGGCCTGCCTGGACTACCTGGACTGGTTGCGGTGGCCTGACGGCTTCCGCTGCACGCACTGCGGCTCCGAGAAGGGCTGGCGACTCCCGGCCGGGGGCTGGTCGTGCGGTGGCTGCCGCAAGCGAGTCCGGGTACTCGCCGGCACGGTCTTCCAGGACACCCGCACGCCGCTGACGGTCTGGTTCGAGGCCGCCTGGTTGATGGCCGTCACGAAGAACGGCGTCAGCGCCGCGTCCCTGCAGCCGCTACTCGGGCTCGGATGTATGAGACCGCCTGGGCGATGTGCCACAAGCTGCGGACCGCGATGGGACGCATCTCCGTGGACCTCTCAGCGGCGATGTCGAGGTCGACGAGACCTTCATCGGCGGCGTCAAAACAGGCGGGAAACAAGGCCGTGGCGCGCCCGGCAAGGCGTATGTCGTGATCGCCGTGGAGTCCAAGGACAAGGCGTTCGGCCGCTGCCGGCTCCAGGTCGTCCCGAAGATCGACGCCAAGAACCTTGGGCAGTTCCTGCACCGCCACATCACGCCAGGCTCGGTCGTGATCAGCGACGTTCTGCGGTCCTACCCACCGGCCATCGCCGACACCTACGGGCACAAGCCGTTCAACATCAAGCGCTCCGGCCTGCACGCCCACGAGGTGCTGCCGGGGGTCCATCGGGTGGCCAGCCTGCTGAAGCGCTGGCTCGCCGGTACCCACCAGTCCGGCGTCTCCGCGGAGCACCTGCAGGCCTACCTCGACGTTCTATTGGGGTGGGTTGGGGCCTTTGCCATGTCCGGGGGAGGCCGAAATCGGCAGTGGTGGAATGGATCTCTTGGGGTAACCGCCACTCTTCCTTCTGTGCGCTTTTGGCCATCTACCAGCAGATGTATGGGCATCCCTGGGTCCGCCGTCGCTGTGTCGCCTACGTAGCCAACGGACAACGTGCACGCTGAACAGGCCTTTCACGGGCGACCCCAAAAGAATCGACGAGTTCACCTTCCGGTTCAACCGCCGGCACTCGCGTGCCCGCGGCCTGCTGTTCCTGCGACTCCTCCAGGGCGCCGTCACGGCCCCACCGACCACGATGAAGCAGCTGATCAAGGTCCCCGACCCGCACCCCGTGCTGACGCCTCCGCCAACCCGGCCCGTGTGGCCGGAAAGCCTTGCGGCAGAACCACTCGACCGTCCCTGGCGCGACGCGGACCCCTGAACTTACTGCCGTGATCCGGATAGCCCTTTTTCGTAATCGGGCGGCTCTTTGCCAGACCACCGGACGATCGAACTCCCCTGCCATTCGCGCCTTTCATGGCCGGCGGCGCGCTGGTCGTCATGCTTGCCGTGCGATGAGGCGACCGATGGCGCCGAGCCGGCGCACCCGTACCGATGAGCAAGCCGCCCGGCAACTCAGCGTAGGACCTCGCCGATCAGGTCAGCCAGGACGAAGTCCGCCGCCGTCTTGGCGAACCTGCGCCCGGCCGGCGGACGAAGCACCACGGTCGCCACGCCCGCCGCGGCCAAGCGGCCGAGGATCGTGGCCAGCTCGCGCCGGTTGGGCGAGAGCCGGCCGTACCCGTCGACGACGACCATGTCGAAGTATGCGGGGGCGTCGGCGACCAGGCGAGACAGCCCGGGCCGTTCCCACCAGCCGGCGGCCGACTGGTCGGCGTAGGTCGCGACGTGTTGCCAGCCTGGCTGTCGGGCGACCTGGGTGGCGAGCTGGCCCACCTGGTGGTCAAGGCTGGCCCGGCCGGAATAGCTGGGGGCTTCTCGGGCGTAGATGGCGACTCGCCACATGGCGTCTCCTTCCTCGTGCAGCGCGTTCGAGCATGAGACCTCGACGGGGCCAGGGAAGCAAGGCGCGGGCAGGATGACTATCGATTGGTCAACCGAGGCCGGGGCACAGCGTGAAGGGGCGAATGCCTCAGATGCGGGCTGGCGCGGGTGGCAGCCCTTCGGATGGCAGCGGAGAGAGCAGCCATCTCGCAGCACGGTAGAGCAGGTAGCCGATCCCCGCAGCGAGCAGCGCGGGAATGAACATGGTCACAAGCACGCCTTGTGCCATACCGCCTCCGACGACACCGCCAAGGGCAGCGAGCCCTGAGGTGAGGCCAGCGGCGCTGTACCCAGCAAGTCCCATGGCGCCGACGGTGTGGACGGCCACGCCGACGCCTACCGCAGCCCCGCCGATGGCGCCGTAGCGACCAACGCTCCGCGCCTGGCGCTCTTCGGCCGGCAGCATCTCTTTGTCGCGAAGGGCGATGCACATCGTTCCGCCCGCCATGAGCCCAGAGATCCCGCCGAGGACCACGATGCCACCGACGACGCTTCCGCCGACGGCCGCCAGCCCAGACATGAGGTTGGGCCCGCTTCTAACAGCGGCTCCGCCCAGGGTCGTGACGACGCCGACCCCGATGGAGGGCACGACTGCACCGACACCGACGAGGCCCGCCCCTGACGCGGCCGCCTCGACCTGGGAGCTGCTGTGCTCGCCCGCCACGCACCACGTCGCAAAGTGCTCGCAGTTGTTGGAGAACAGGTCGTACCCGGACTGACCGAGCATCGACCGTGCCCGCTCGGCAGCCT
>JAJZJY010000030.1 GCA_021809885.1 Actinomycetes bacterium | reverse complement strand
CCCTGGCGCGGGCCGCCTCCGCCGCCGCCTCCCGGTCCCCCGCGGCGACGCGGACCGTCGCGCCGTGCGCCTCCATGGCGGCGATCTTCTTCGCTGACGTCCCGCCAGGGACCCAGACCTCGGCGGCCATCCCGGCTCGGGCGGCGTAGGCGGCGACGGCGGTGCCGGCGTTGCCGCTGCTGTCGGCCACCACCCGTCGCACCCCGGTGCCGGCGGCCGCTGCCATCACCACCGCGGCACCCCGGTCCTTGAACGAGAGGGTGGGGTTGACGAAGTCCAGCTTCCACCAGCAGCCGTCGCCGGCGGCGACCAGCGGCGTCAGCCCCTCCCCCATCGTCACAGCAGGCGCTGCGGCGAGCGGCGGGAGCGTCGGCGCGTAGCGCCACATGGACCAGGGGGCGCCGGCGGCGACAGGGTCGGCGGCAACCGGGCCGCGAAGGTCGAGCAGCCCGCCGCATTCGCAGCGCCACACCGTCGCAGGGACCGGATATGCCTGCCCGCACGCACGGCACCACTCCTCCCATCCGCCAGCGCCGGCGGCCGTCACGGGAACACTCGGCGCCGCCCGCCTGCGGCTCGCTCGCACGCCCCACGCCCGGCTCGCTCGCACGCCCCACGCCCGGCTCGCTCGCACGCCCCACGCCCGGCTCGCTGCCCGTTGGCAGGCCGCGCCAAGGCGTCAGTACCCCGCAGCCGGGTCGACGAGGCCCACCAGCGGCTCGCCGGCGGCGAAGCGGGAGACGTTGGTCGAGATCCGCTCGGAGAGGAGGGGCCGGACCATCTCCCAGGTGTTGGCCGTGTGGGGTGTCACGATGCAGTTGGGCGCCGACCAGAGCGGGTGGTCTCGGGGGAGCGGCTCCGGGTCGGTGACGTCGAGGGCGGCGCCCGCGATCCACCCCTCCTGCAAGGCCTTCACCAGGGCGTCGGTCACGACGTGGCTGCCGCGCGCCACGTTGACCAGCCAGGCCCGCCTGTCCATGCGGCGCAGTTGCTCCTCGTCGATGATGCCTGCGGTGTCGGGTGTGAGAGCGAGCGCCAGGTAGACCACCGCCGCCCCCGGGAGGACGTCGGGGAGCTCGGCGGGGCTCACGGTGCGACCGGCGCCGTCCACCGGCTCGGGCCGGCGGCGCACGACAGTGGCGTCCACCCGCATCGGTGCCAGCAGCCGCAGCAGCTCGGTGGTGATCCCACCCCCGCCGAGGATCACGACCCGCTGGCCGTAGAGGCTGGAGCCCTTCGGCTCCCCCCAGGAGCGGGCGGCGATCCGCTCGGGCAGGTGGCGAAGGCCGGCGAGGGTCAGCGCCAAGGCGTGTTCGGCAACCGGCTGGGCGTAGCTGCCCTTGGCGCAGGTCCAGGTCCGGGCCGGGTCGACGACACCGGCCGCGGTGAAGTCCTCGATCCCTGCGAGCGGCAGCTGGACCCAGCGGATCGAGGGGTGGGCGGCGAGCAGCCTGCCGAGCCCTTCGGGCTCCAGCGGCGGACACCACACGAGGCCGACGGCGTCGCCCGGATCGTCGACGGGCGTCCCGCCACCCGCCCGGATGGCGTCGTCGACCCAGGACGCCGGCCGCGGGCCGACGGCGATCATGGGCGCTGGCACCGCCGGATGCTACCCAGCGGTGCGCACCCCACCGGCTGCCTCCAGATTGCAGCCGTCGGACACAACCGGTGTGGGTATGGTCGCCTCCGCCCGGTCGCCCGGTCGCCCGGTCGCCCGGCGAGGCTGTCGGCGTCCGTTCCAATCGAGTGTGCCGCCCGTCGAGGTGTGACCCCCGGCCCGACATCACAGCTGGCCCGCTGCAACCGCCGGCCCCGGCTGACCGGCCCGTCAGCCGATCCCAGGCGGCCGCGTGGTCAGCTGCTCACATCCGCTCGGGGGCGGTGATGCCGAGCAGGCCCAGGCCGGCGGACAGCACCCCTGCCGTGTGGGCGCACAACAAGAGGCGCCCGTCGCGAACCTCGGCCGGCGCCCGTAGCACCGGGCAGCTCTCGTAGAACGCCGTGAACACCCCGGCCAGGTCGAACAGGTAGCTGCACAGCTTGTGCGGGCTGTCGGTGCCGATGGTCGCTGCGACGGCGGTGTCGAAGTCGAGCAGCGCCACGGCGAGGTCCCGCTCGGCCGGCGAGGCCAGTACGGGCGGGGCGGCGGCGCCGGCGAGCAGGCCGGCTGCGTCCAGCCCCGCCCGGCGGAAGATGGACCGGATGCGGGCGTGGGCGTACTGGAGGTAGGGGGCTGTGTTGCCGTCGAAGGCCAGCATCCGGTCCCAGTCGAAGACGTAGTCCCTGGCGCGGTCGGTGGACAGGTCGGCGTACTTGACGGCGCCGACACCGACAGCCTCGGCCACGACCTGCGCCTCGCCGTCGGGCAGGTCCGGGCTCTTGGCGGCCACCGCGGCGGCGGCGCGCTCCACGGCCTCGTCGACGAGCTCCGCCAGCTTCACCACGTCGCCGGCCCGGGTCTTGAACATCTTCCGGTCGGCACCGAGCATGCTGCCGAACATGACGTGAACCGGCTCCTTGCCCTCCGGGATCCATCCGGCGAGGCGGCCGACGGCGAAGACCATCTGGAAGTGCAGGGCCTGAGGCGCTCCCACGACGTAGACGGCGACGTCGGCGCCGAGCCGGCCGAAACGGTCCCGCAGGGCCGCCAGGTCGGTGGTGGCGTAGTTGTAGCCGCCGTCGGACTTCTGCACGATGAGCGGCAGCGGCTGGCCCTCCCTGTTCGCGAAGCCCGGGGGGAACACGCAGCGCGCTCCCTCGCTCTCAACCAGCAGCCCCTTGTCCTCGAGCTCGGCCACGACGACGGGCAGCAGGTCGTTGTAGAAGCTTTCGCCGACCACGTCCTCGGGTTGGAGCAGCACGCCCAGCCGGTGGTAGACGCTCGTGAAGTGGGCCACGCTCAGGTCCACGTACTGGCGCCAGAGCGCCACGGTGTCGGGGTCGCCGGACTGCAGCAGCACCACGCGGCTGCGGCTGCGATCCTGGAGCTCCTCGGAGGCGTCGAACGCTGCCCGGGCCTGGCGGTAGAAGCCCTCGAGGTCGCCGAGGGAGAGCGCCTCCCGACCGGCGTCCCCCGACTCGAGCAGGTACTCGATCAGCATTCCGAACTGGGTGCCCCAGTCGCCCACGTGGTTCTCCCGGATCACGCGGTGGCCGGCGTCGGCGTACAGCCGGCAGAGGGCGTCGCCGATGATCGTCGTGCGCACGTGGCCGGCGTGCATCTCCTTGGCCAGGTTGGGCGAGGAGTAGTCGACCACCACCGTCAGCGAGCGCTCGGCGAGGCAGCGCCCCAAGCGGGGGTCGGCGGCGGTCGCCGCCAGCGTGGCAGCGAGCCACCCGTCGTCCAGGGTCAGGTTGACGAAGCCCTTGGGGCTGGCCTCGACCTTGGTGCAGATCTCGCCCAGGGAGGCGGTCGCGACGATCTCGGCGGCCAGGTCGGCGGGTGGCCGCCCCACCCGCTTGGCGAGCGCCAGGGCCCCGTTGGCCTGGAAGTCGACGCCCGGCTGGCCGGACGGCCGCAGGACCGGGTCAGCGCCAGGCTCCAGCCGGTCGAAGGCGGGCTGGAGGCGGGCGGCGACGAGAGCGAGGAGGCCGGCCATCGCCCCATCGTCGCGGGAACAGCAGGGGAAAGGCGAACCGCTTCGGCTGCGCCCGCCCCGCTCCACGCGTGCGGCCCCTCCCCGACGGCGCCGGTAGCCTTCAGCTGCCCATGCCTGCCAACACCACGCCGGCACTCCGCTTCCAGGCGGTGGACCTGGACCGGCCGGCGGTGCCGGTGCTGCGAGGCGTCGACTTCGTGGTCGGAGGGGCCGAACGCTGGGTCGTCCTCGGCCCCAACGGCTCCGGGAAGACGACGTTGCTCGAGGTCGCCTCCGGGTACCTGCACCCGACCCGCGGGCAGGTGGAGGTGCTCGGAGAGCGCCTCGGGCGGACCGACGTCCGCTCCCTGCGGGAGCGTGTCGGGCTCGTCAGCGCCTCGGTGGCGAAGATGCTCGAGCCGCGCCTCACCGGAACCGAGGTGGTGATGAGCGCCGCCCACGGCGCCCTCGAGCCGTGGTGGCACCGCTACGACGCCACCGACCGCAGGCGGGCCCGGGATCTCCTCGAGGCGGCCGGCTTCGGGCACACCGCCCAGCGGCCGTGGGGTGTCCTGTCCGAAGGCGAGCGCCAGCAGGTGCTCCTCGCCAGGTCGCTCGTGAAGGAGCCCGAGCTGCTGCTGCTCGACGAACCTGCTGCCGGCCTCGACCTCGGCGGTCGGGAGCGCCTGGTCGCCCGCCTGGGCGAGCTGGCCGCCGACGCCGGAGCGCCGCCAACGGTCCTCGTCACCCACCACGTCGAGGAGATCCCGGCCGGCTTCGACCACGCGCTGCTGCTGCGCGAGGGTCGGGTGGTCGCAGCCGGTCCCGCCGCTGAGGCGATGACGGCGGAGACGCTCTCCGCTACGTTCGGCCTTCGCCTCGCCCTCGACAGTGTCGCCGGGCGCTGGTCGTGCCGGGCGGTCTAGAGGTTGTCCCGGAGGAACCCGACGGTCCGGTCCCAGGCGATCCTCGCCTGCTGCGGGTCATAGGTCCCGAGCAGGTTCTCGTCGTTCAAGAAGGCGTGCCCCGCCGGATAGAAGTGCAGCTCGGGCTCGGTTCCGGTCGCCTCGGCGATGGCCCGGAACTGCGCCCGGGCCGCCTCCGCCGGCACGAAGTCGTCCTTCTCTCCGTAGTGGCCCTGCACCCTTGCAGTCAGTGCCGACCAGTCGGGCTCTTCCTGGAGGACCCCGTAGAAGGCCACGGCAGCACCCACCTTGCCCCCCGCCTGGGCGGCCAGCGAGAGCACGAATCCGCCCCCCATGCAGAAGCCGACGACCCCCGCCTTGGCACCGACCACCGCGTCGTTGGCGAGCAGGTAGTCGACGGCGCCCATGAGGTCGCGCGCCGCCCGGTCGGCCGGCAGCTCCTGCATGAGCCGGCCCGCCTCCTCGGCGTCATGGGTGGTCCTGCCCCCGTAGAGGTCCGGGGCGAGGGCCACGAACCCCTCGCCGGCGAAACGGTCGGCCACGCCGGCGATGTGGTCGGTGAGCCCCCACCACTCCTGGATGACCACGAGTCCCGGCCCCCGCCCGCCTGCGGGCACAGCAAGGTAGCCGAAAGCCTCCCCTCCGTTGCTCGGGAAGGTGACGTTCTGGCGAGGGTTGTCGGGCATCCCCGGACGCTACCCGGGGGGTACCCCGACTTCACAGGGCGGCGAGGCGCTCCTCGAGCTCCGCCACCGGGTACAGGTGGCGGGCGAGGGTCTCGGTCAGCCAGGCCTCTACCCCCGCCCGGCGATCACCCTCGGGCAGCTGCGCCCACAGGTCGAGCAGCCGGTCCTGCACCTCGCCGGCGGACACGGAGGTCAGCCCGATCAACTCGGCGCGCCACGTCGCCACGAAGGGGGCGACTCCGTCGATGGTGTCGTGAGCGTCAGTCATTGCAACTCCAGCCTAGAGGTTGTCGGTGCCTATCCACGTATCGGCCCAACGCCATGCCCCCTCGAGGTCCGGTCTCGCCCGTTGCCGGCCACATGTCTGCTCCTCACCCGGTCGTCGACCAGCTTCTCGCCCGGTTCTCGGCGACACGCCTGTTTCTCGGCGACGTCGGATGAAGTTTTCGCCATCCGCTGTCGCCGAGAACGCGGGATGTCGCCCAGTTCACGCCCCGGAGCACCTGGATGCACGGGGTACGGAGTACCGGGGCCCTACAACTGGATGGCGCCGGTCCGCAGATCGGTCATGCCGAGCAGCGTGTGCTTGCCTCCGATGCGCCCCCAGCCGGTACCCCGGCCGCCGGCGCCGCCGAAGGGCATGTTGATGTCCCACCAGCACGTCGAGTCGTTGACGACCACCTGGCCCGTCTCGAGCTCCTCCACGAAGCGGTAGGCGCGCGACAGGTCCCGTGTGAACACGGCCGCCTGCAGTCCCAACCGGTCCCGGTTGGCGAGCTCGAGGATGGCGTCGTCACCGTCGGCGGCCATGATCGGCACGACGGGACCGAAGGACTCCTCGGTGGCGAACAGGCTGTCGGGCGCCACGCCGTCCACAACGGTGAGCTCGTAGTACAGCTCCGTCGGCCGGTCAGGCTGGCGCCGGCCTCCCCGCAGCAGCTTCGCCCCGCGCCGGTCGCCGTCTCCGACGTGACGGTCCATCTTCGCCGCCACACCCTCGTTGTTGAGCGGTCCGAGGTTGGTGGCCGGATCGAAGGGGTCGCCGAGGCGCACGCCGTCGGCGGCGGCCAGGACGGCGTCGACGAAGTCGCTGTGCACGGCGGCGTCCACGATCACCCGTTCGGTCGCGCAGCAGACCTGCCCGGAGCACACGTAGGCGCCGTAGACGGCGGCCTCGGCCGCCCGCTCGAGATCAGCGTCGGGGAGGACGACGAGAGGCCCGTTGCCAGAGCACTCCATGATCGAGCGCTTGAGCCCGGCCGTCGCCTGGATCTTCGCACCGGTCGCCGACGAGCCGATGAACCCCACGGCGTCGACGCCCGGATGGCCGACGAGTGCTGCCCCGGTGGGGCCCTCGCCTGGCAGGACGTTGACGAGCCCCTCCGGGACCCCGGCGTCGGCCAGGGCTCCCATCGCCGCCAGGACGGTGAAGGGCGTGTGGGCCGGCGGCTTCACGACGTGGGCGTTGCCGGTCGCCAACCCGGGCGCGACGAACTCGGCGAACATGAGCAGCGGGAAGTTCCAGGGAGTGATGATCGCCCACGTGCCGACCGGCCGGTAGAAGGTCCACATGCGCTTGTTGGCATCGGTTGACGGGATCGTCTCGCCCGTGAGGCGGACGGCGTCCTCGGCGTGGAGGTGGAACAGCGTCGCCGCCTCGGCGACGTCGTCGCGTGACTCACGGAGCGGCTTGCCCTGTTCGAGGGTCTGCAGCGTGGCCAGTTCCTCCGCCCGGGCGGAGAGGGCGTCGCCGACGGCGTGGCAGACCCGCGCCCGCTCCCAGACGTTGCGCCGGCCCCAGGCCCGCTGTGCCGAGCGGGCGGCCGCCACGGCGGAGTCGATGTCAGCGGCCGTCGGGACGGGGACCGACCCGATGCACTCCCCCGTGGCCGGGCTCGTCACCGGGTAGCGCTCGTCCCCGGTCGAGGCGGCGTACTCGCCCCCGACGAACAGCTGGACGTCGCCCGGCGCGTCACACATCGTCGCCTCCCCGCCGGCGGCGGAACAACCGGACCGGGTCGTACTTCACGTCCACGACGCGCTCCTTCATGGGGATGATCCCGTTGTCGGTGATCTTGATCTTCTCGGGACAGACCTCGGTGCAGCACTTGGTGATGTTGCACAGCCCGAGGCCGCGGTCCTCCTGGACGAGCTTCTTGCGGTCGAGGGCGTCGTTGGGGTGCATGTCTAGCTCGGCGTAGCGGATGAAGAAGCGGGGGCCGGAGAAGGCCTCCTTGTTGTCGTCGTGGTCCCGGATCACATGACACGTGTCCTGGCACAGCCAGCACTCGATGCACTTGCGGAACTCCTGCGACCGCTCGACGTCCACCTGGGCCATGCGGAAGGGGGCCGTGGGCTGCTCGGCGGTGGGGGTGAAGGCAGGGACCATCTCCGCCTTGCGGTAGTTGAACGAGACGTCTGTGACCAGGTCGCGGATCACAGGGAACGTCCGCAGCGGCGTGATGGTGATCGGCTCGCCCCGGGAGAACGTCGACAACCGCGCCAGGCACATGAGGCGGGGGCGCCCGTTCACCTCCGCAGAGCACGAGCCGCACTTGCCGGCCTTGCAGTTCCACCGCACAGCCATGTCGCCGGCCAGTTGCGCCTGGACGTGGTGCACGGCGTCGAGGACGACCTCGCCGTCCTCGGCCTCCACCGTGTAATCCACGAGGCCACCGCCGGACGCGTCGCCGCGCCAGATCCGAAGGGTCAGGTCGTAAGCCATCAGTGTGGCTCCTCCAGGAGAGCAGCCAGCTCCGGCGGGGGCTCCGGCAGATCCTGCAGGCGCAGGTGAACGGCACCGCCGCCCGCCAACTCGATGACCACGTTGCGCTTTCCCCAGAAGTCGTAGTCGGTCATCGGGAAATCGTCACGGGTGTGCCCGCCTCGGGATTCCTTCCGCTCCATGGCGGCGAGGGCTACCGCCTCCGCGACGAGGAGCATGTTCCGCAGGTCGAGGGCGAGGTTCCAGCCCGGGTTGTACTGGCGGTTGCCTTCGACGGCCAGGGCCTTCGACCGCTCCTGCAGGTCATGGATCGTCTTCAGCGCCAGCTGCATCTCCTGCTCACGCCGGATGATGCCGACGAGGTCCTGCATGGCATCCTGGAGCTCCTGCTGGATGCGGTAGGGGTTCTCCGCCCCGCCGCTGTCGAATGGCGCCAGGGCGGTGCGCACCCCGACGGTGACGTCTTCGTCGGGGACCACAGGGCGGCCCCCGCCGATCTCGGAGGCGTAGGCCGCAGCGTGCTCCCCGGCGCGCCGCCCGAAGACGAGGAGGTCCGACAGCGAGTTGCCGCCGAGGCGGTTGGCCCCGTGCATGCCGCCGGCGACCTCGCCGGCCGCGTACAGGCCCGGCACGCGGGAGGCGGCGCTGTCGGGATCGACCTCGACTCCTCCCATCACGTAGTGGCACGTCGGCCCGATCTCCATGGGTTCCCTGGTGATGTCCACCTCGGCCAGCTCCATGAACTGGTGGTACATCGACGGCAGCCGCTTCTCGATGTACTCAGGGCTGCGCCGGGAGGCTATGTCCAGGAACACACCGCCGTGCGGCGATCCCCGCCCCGCCTTGATCTCGCTGTTGATGGCCCGGGCAACCTCGTCGCGAGGCAGCAGCTCCGGCGGCCGGCGATTGTTCTTCTTGTCGTCGTACCAGCGGTCGGCCTCCTCCTCCGTGTCCGCCGTCTCGGCCTTGAAGAACTCCGGGATGTAGTCGAACATGAACCGCCGGCCCTCCGAGTTGCGCAGCACTCCGCCGTCTCCGCGCACCGACTCGGTGACGAGCAAGCCCCGCACCGACGGAGGCCAGACCATCCCCGTCGGGTGGAACTGGATGAACTCCATGTTGAGCAGCGTGGCGCCGGCCCGCAGTGCCAGGGCGTGACCGTCGCCGGTGTACTCCCACGAGTTGGACGTCACCTTCCACGACTTGCCGATGCCTCCGGTGGCGAGCACCACCGCTGGGGTCTCGAACACGACGAAGCGACCCGACTCCCGCCAGTACCCCAATGCGCCGGCGATCCGATCGCCGTCCCTCATGAGGTCGGTGACGGTGCACTCCATGTACACGTCCACCCCCAGCTGGACGGTCCGCTGCTGGAGGGTGCGGATCATCTCGAGACCTGTCCGGTCGCCGACATGGGCGAGCCGGGCGTAGCGATGGCCGCCGAAGTCGCGTTGGCTGATCAGCCCGTCCTTGGTGCGGTCGAACAGGGCGCCCCACTGCTCGAGCTCCCAGACCCGCTCCGGAGCCTCCTTGGCGTGCAGCTCCGCCATCCGCCAGTTGTTGAGCAGCTTCCCGCCCCGCATCGTGTCGCGGAAGTGGACCTTCCAGTTGTCGTCGGGCCACAGGTTGCCCATCGCCGCAGCGATGCCGCCCTCGGCCATCACGGTGTGCGCCTTGCCGAGGAGGCTCTTGCACACGACGGCCGTGCGCGCCCCGGCCTCGTGCGCCGCGATGGCCGCCCGCAGCCCCGAGCCGCCCGCGCCGATGACGACGACGTCGTAGGTGTGCCGCTCGTACTCGGGCATCACACCCACGCCCCGTGGATCGTTCCGCTGGCCACCAGCCGCACATAGAGATCGGTGAGGGCCACCCAGATGAGGCTGGACCAGGCGAACTGCATGTGGCGGGTGTTGAGCTTGGAGACGACGCCCCACATCTTGAAGCGGATCGGGTGCCTGGAGAAGTGCTTGAGACGGCCGCCGACGATGTGGCGGCAGGAGTGGCACGACAACGAGTACAGCCAGAGCAGCGTGGCGTTGATGAGGAGTACCGCCGTGCCCACGCCGAAGTGGCCCCACTGCCCGGTGTGGGTCCGGAAGGCCACCACGGCGTCGTAGGTGAGGATGGCGTTGAGGACGAGCCCGGCGTAGAAGAAGTACCGGTGGACGTTCTGCAGGATGAGCGGGAAGCGCGTCTCGCCCGTGTAGCGCTTGTGCGGCTCGGCCACGGCGCACGCCGGCGGCGACAGCCAGTAGGACCGGTAGTAGGTGCGACGGTAGTAGTAGCAGGTGAGGCGGTACCCGAGGGGGAAGATCAGGATCAAGATCGCCGGGGAGATCGACCACCAGTAGCCGAGCACCGTGAGGTGCGGCACGTTCACCCTCGCATGGGTGTACCCCTGCGCCGCCAGGTGGCAGCCGGCCACCAGGCACGGTGAGTAGAACGGCGAGATGTAGGGCGCGTAGTAATAGTCCTTGTTGTAGAAGACGGCGATGGTGGCGTAGACGACGAAGGCCGTCAGCACGAAGGCGGAGATCGCCGGCGCCCGCCACCAGGCATCGGTCCGGAGGGTCTTGGTGCCTATGTCGGCGCGGGGCCGTTCCGGTGGCGCTGGTGTCGTGGGTGCAGCCATCTGCCCTCCTGTGGTCCGGGCTCCGGAAGGACGCTAATCCCGGGCGGTGACCGCCGTCGAGGGTCACCTAACTCTCGGACCTAGAGGCATAGCCTATGGAGCCATGCAGCTCCACCAGCTCCGCTACCTCGTGACCCTGGCCGAGGAAGGGCAGTTCGTGCGGGCCGCGTCACGCCTGCACGTGGCCCAGCCATCGGTCAGCAGCGCCGTGAGGGCGCTGGAGGCCGAGCTCGGCGCCAACCTGTTCGACCGCTCGCGCCAGGGGGCGATCCTGACGGCGGCTGGCGAGGCATTCCTGCCGTGGGCTCGCCAGGTCCTCACCGACTGCGACGCCGGCGTCGCCGCCGTCGACGCGCTCGCCGGCCTCGAGCGCGGCCGCGTCACCCTCGGCGCCACCCCGAGCCTGACGACCACCGTGCTGCCACCCGTCCTCGCCGCCTTCCGCACCGCCTACCCGGGTGTCGAGCTGGTCGTGGACGAGGCCGGCTCCGGCGACCTCGTCCGGCGGCTGGAGCGCAGCCTGGTCGACTTCGCCCTGATCGTGCTCCCGGTGTCGGCTGCGTCGCTGCAGGCGCGGCCGCTCGGGGAGGAAGAGCTGGTTGTGGCCGTGCCGGCCGGTCACCCCTTGTCACTGCGCCAGGCCCTGGAGGTGAGCGACCTGCGGGACGTGCCACTGGTGATGTTCCGCGACGGCTACGACCTGCGTGAGGCCACCCTCGATGCCTGCCGGCACGCCGGCTTCCAGCCGAGCTTCGCCGTGGAAGGCCTGGAGATGGATGGGGTGCTGGCCATGGCCGGCGCCGGCCTCGGGGCGGCGGTCCTGCCGGCATCGGTGGTCCCTCCCGGCGGCTCGCTGCGAGCCGTGCGCTTCGCTCGACGGGAGCTCGTCCGGCACATCGGTGTGGCCCAGCGGCGGGACCGGACAACCTCACGTGCCATGGAGGCGCTGCTCGAGCGCGTCGAAGTGGGCATGCGCCGCCCGGCCGGCCCGGCCCCACCCGCCCGCGCCTCGACGGTCGCCCCACCACGATCCCGGGCCCGCGGGCGGCAGCGAAGGGCGGTCTAGGAACGGTCGCTGAACACCGGTGAGCGCTCCTCCAGGTAGGCCCGCGCGGCCTCGGCCTGGTTGGGGCTGCCGATGATGCTGCTCATCGCCTCGGACTCCGCGTGGTACTGATCGGCGGGAGCGGCCAGTAGGGAGGCGTCGAGCAGCGCCTTGGCAGCGCGCACGGCCTGCGGGCTGGACGCCGCCAGGTGGCGGGCCAGATCGAGGGCAGCCGCCCGGGGATCGTCGGCCATCCGGGTGGCCAGCCCGATGCGAACCGCCTCCTCCCCCTCGACGATCCGGCCGGTCCAGGTGAGCTCCTTGGCCACGTCGACGCCCACGAGCCGGGGCAACGTCCAGGTCCCGGTCATGTCGGGGACGAGACCCCACCGGATCTCGAGTACGGAGAGCCGGGCTGCAGGGGCCACCACCCGTAGGTCGGCACCGAGGGCGATCTGCAGGCCGCCTCCGAGGGCGACGCCGTGCACGGCGGCGATCGTCGGCACCGGGAGGCGCCGCCAGCCGTCTGCGGCCTCTTGGGCCAGGTTGGTGACCCGCCCCGGCGGACGTTCACCGAGAGCTCGCCGCACGTCCGCTCCGCCGGGATCGCTGGCCATGGCGAGGAGGGCCGATACGTCCAGACCTGCACAGAATGCCCGGCCTTCACCGGAGAGTACCACGGCGCGCACACTGGTGTCGCCTGCCAGGGTTTCGGAGGCGGCGACGAGCGCCTCCAGCATGGCGGCGTCGAGGGCGTTCAGCTTCTCGGGCCGGTTGAGCCGGACGTCGGCGACGCCCGCCTCGACCCGCAGGGTCACCCGACCGGATGAGGACACGGACACTGACACGGGCACTGATCGTAGGGTCGTGACACCGTTGCGTGGTAATCCGGACGCATTCACGCATGGGATTTTCCCTCGCGCAGTTGGTTGCGCGCGCTGCGTGATTGCACGAGATTCTCATTAGCAATACTTCTTGTGACGCATGTCACGCACATAGCATTTCCATTCCGGTCGCCGAGCCGCTACGGTTCTCCGCCGACCAAGGACAAGGCGCCCGGGTGACCGTCCCAGAGACCACCGGCGGGCGCCGTCAATACGCCATCTCCACCCCACCCTTTCCGGTGGAGACCCGCGCCGGGTGTCCCTCGTCGTCGTCGCACCCGTAGGACGTCACCGACCGGCGCGCTGACCGAAAGGGAGCTCCGTCTTGCCCTACACCGACCTGGGGAAGCGCATGTCCGCGCCCCCACGCCGTCGCCCGCAGCACTTCCGCCGGCGCAAGCCCGGCACGCTCGGCCGGCGGGTGGCGGTCGCTGCCGTGCCGGTCTCGCTCGCCGCCGCCGTCGGCGCCACCGGCGCCGCCGGCCTCTCCACCCCACCCACCGCCACCGCCACCGCCACCGCCCACCTTCCCGTCTCCTCCGGCGCCGGCGGCGCCGCCCACCCAACGGTGGCGCTGGGCTACGGGGACCATTGGGCATCGCTCACAGCGTGGCGCGCCCCGGCCAGCACCCCCGTGGTCCGCCCCGCCGCCGGGCATCGAGGTCAGCACGGCGCGGACCTGGCCGGCTTCGGCGGTGCCGACCCCCTCCCGGGGCCACACCCGAGCGGCGACCTCGTCGGGCTGGCCACCGTCCCCGGTGGCGGCGGGTACTGGGTCGTCAACGCCGACGGCCAGGTCTTCGCCCACGGGACTGCACCCCGCCTGGGATCGGTCGCAGCCCACCGCCTGACCGGCCGGGTCGCGGGTATCGCTGCCGCCCCCGGCGGCGGGTACTGGGTGGTCGCCGCCGACGGCCGGGTCTTCGCCTTCGGCCGGGCGCCGTGGCACGGCTCCCTCGCGCACCGCCGCCTCCACTCACCTGTCGTCGGCATCGCCGCCACACCTGACGGCAACGGGTACTGGCTGGCCACCGCCGGCGGAGGGGTCTTCCCCTTCGGCGACGCCAAGTTCGCCGGCTCGCCCAATGCGGCCGGCGTCCACCACCACGCTGCGATCGTCGGCATCGCCGCACCCCCAACCGGGTCCGGCTACTGGCTGGCCGCCTCGGACGGCACCGTCTTCCACTACGGCGCCGCCGCCCCCAAGGGTTCCCTCCCCCGCCGCCACCTGAGTGCTGACATCGTGAGCATCGCCGCCACGCCGACCGGCGCCGGCTACTGGCTGGCATCCCGCCACGGGGCGGTGTTCGCCTTCGGTGACGCCACGTATCGGGGCTCGACGTCCCCCGAGCCGCCCACCGCCCGGGTGACGGCCATCGCCGCCGACGCCCCTGGCGGCTACCTCGAGCTGGCCACCGCCGTCCCACCGCCGGCGCGCACCAACGCCGTCAGGGTCTCCCTCGCGGCAACCGGCACGCCGCTCGGGAACTTCGTCGTGACGTGCTACGACCTGCAGGGCACCACGGCCTCCGGAGCGCCGGTCAGCCTCGCGACCGTTGCCGTCGACCCCTCGGTCATCCCCCTGGGCGCCGTGATCGACATCGGCGGCGTCGGCACCAGGGTCGCCCAGGACACGGGCGGAGCGATCATCGGCAACCGCCTCGACATCTGGGAGCCGACCTACCAGCAGTGCATGAACTGGGGGGTGCGGACCGAGAACGTGCGGCTGCTGAAGCGGTAGGAGGCGGGGCCGGCCCTACGCTCGGGCCAGCCGTACGCTCGGGCCAGCCGTACGCTCGGGCCAGCCGTACGCTCGGGCCAGCCGTACGCTCGGGCCAGCCGTACGCTCGGGCCAGCCGTACGCTCGGGCCAGCCGTACGCTCGGGCCAGCCGTACGCTCGGGCCGGCCGTACGCTCGGGCCGGCCGTACGCTCGGGCCGGCCGTACGCTCGGCGCACCATGCCCGCCCCCGACGCCGTCCTCGTGCTGTCGTTCGGCGGCCCGGAAGGCCCCGATGACGTCGTGCCGTTCCTCGACAACGTGCTGCGCGGCCGCAACGTGCCCCGGGAACGCCTGCTCGCCGTGGCCGAGCACTACCACCACTTCGGCGGGGTGAGCCCTCTCAACGCGCAGACGAGGGCTCTCGTCCGGGCCATCGAGTCCGAGCTGGACTCGTCCGGTGTCGCGCTGCCGGTCTACTGGGCCAACCGCAACTGGCACCCCTACCTCGCCGACACCGTGGCCGCCATGCGTGACGACGGCGTGAGCCACGCTGCTGTCTTCGTGACATCCGCGTTCGGCTCGTGGAGCGGGTGCCGGCAGTACCGCGACGACCTCCAACGGGTGGCCGGGGCCGTGGCCGGCGCTCCCGAGCTACGCAAGCTCCGCCTCTACTACGACCACCCGGGCTTCCTCGAATCCGTCGCCGACGGGCTGGACGCCACGCTCGCCGCCGCCGGCAGCGACCCCCGGGTGTGGTTCAGCGCCCACAGCATCCCAACGTCGATGGCTGCCTGCGCTCCCTACGAGCGCCAGCTGCGCTGGGCCGCGGCGGAGGTCGCCCGCCGTTGCTCCCTCCACGCTTGGGAGCTGGTCTGGCAGAGCCGCTCCGGCCCGCCCCGCCAGCCATGGCTCGAGCCCGACGTCCGCGACCGGCTGCGGGCCCAACCGGCCGGCGCCGAGGTGGTGGTCTGCCCCCTCGGCTTCACCTCCGACCACATGGAGGTCGTGTGGGACCTCGACGCCGAAGCGGCCGCCGTGGCGGCGGACGCCGGCATCCGCCTGCTGCGGTCGCCGACGCCGGGAACCCATCCGGCATTCGTCCGGATGGTCCGCGAGCTGGTTGCGGAGCAACTCGACCCCTCCGTGCCGAGGAGGAGCCTGTCGCCGGCTGGGCCGTGGCCGGACGGCTGCCCGGCCGGGTGCTGCTCCCTCCCCGCCCCAACGCGACGAGGGGCGCACCCCGGCTGAGCCGGAGCAACCTGCCCGCTGGCCGCGCCTCGACGGCCGGGATCAGCGAGTGTCGATGCGGCGGTAGGCCTCGGCCAAGCGGCCCCCGGGCAGGCCGGCGCGCTG
>JAJZJY010000863.1 GCA_021809885.1 Actinomycetes bacterium | reverse complement strand
CGAGCGAGCCCCGGTCGCCAGCACCACGGTCCGCTCGCCCTGGGCGGCGGCCACGTCGATCTGCTGGACCACCGACGCCCGGTAGGAGGCAGTGGAGAACGGGCGGACGATGCCCGAGGTTCCGAGGATGGAGATCCCCCCGAGGATCCCGAGCCGGGCGTTGGTCGTCTCGGCCGCCATCGCCTCGCCGTCGGGCACCGAGAAGGTGACCACCACCGGCTCCGGGCCGACCTCGCCGAGCGCCGCGAGGATCATCCGCCTCGGCACCGGGTTGATCGCCGGGGCGCCGAGTGTCAATCCCAGGCCGAGCTTGGTGATGGTCCCCACCCCCTCCCCCGCCCGCAGGACGCGCTCTTCGCCGGAATCAGCCCAGCGCACCTCGGCCGTCATGCGGGCGCCATCGGTGCAGTCCGGGTCGTCCCCGGCGTCCTTTACAACGACCGCACGGCCCTCGCCGTCCCATTCGATAGGAAAGCGCACGCGCCGGCCTGCTGGTAGGCCGACCTCCACTCGATCCGGCCGCACGCCGCCCCGCAGCACCGAGAACGCCGCCTTGGCAGCCGCCGAGGCGCAGGTTCCCGTGGTCCATCCGCTGCGAAGCCCTTTCCGGCCGGCGACGACGGGGCTCATCTCGGGCTCGTGGGGAACCTGCAGTGCGCTCATACCTGATAAGTTCTAGTACCGAACAGAATAACAGGGCACATCGGGAGCACCCCCGGTGGCCCAGAAGGGAGCGAGCGATGGTTACTGTCGATGCTCGTCCGATCATCGCGTCGGGCGCTGAGCCGTTCGAGACGATCATGGCGGCGGCTGGTGCTCTTGGCGAGGGCGAGGAGCTAGTGGTACTGGCCCCCTTCGAGCCTGTGCCCCTCGAAGGCGTGCTCTCCTCACAGGGGTTCACCTATGAGGCAGAAGACCTCGGCGGGGGTGACTGGCAGGTCACCTTCCGGCGGCCGTCGTGAGCAGCCCGGCGCGAGGAGAGCCTGTCAGCGGAGCCACAGACGGGCTCGGTGCACCGCCTGGTGTGGGGCCGGACTGGCTCAAGCTGTCGGCGTCGGACGTCCTCGACGCGGCGTGGGACGCCCTGCGGGGCGTGTACGACCCGGAGCTGTACCTCGACGTCGTGTCGCTCGGTCTCGTCTACGACGTGCGCGACGAAAACGGCGCGGTGGTCGTGGAGATGACGATGACCACCCCCGGCTGCCCGGCCTCGGAGGTGCTGCCTGAGATGGCACGTGTCGCCATCACCGACGCCGTCGACGGGAGCGTAGAAGTGGACGTACGGGTCGTGTGGGACCCGCCGTGGAGCCCGGCGATGATCGACGAGGACGCGGCGCGCGCCCTCGGGTTCCGGGCCGAGTGAGCACTGCCGTGACCCAAGCACACGTCGAGGTGGTGCGGGTCTACGAGGACCCGGGTCGCAGCCCGGGCGAGCACCGGGTGCTCGTCGACCGGCTGTGGCCCCGCGGGCTCACCAAGACCTCGGTCGACTTCGACGAGTGGGAGAAGGACGTCGCCCCGAGCACCGAACTGCGCCGTTGGTATGGCCACGACCCGGGACGCTTCGGCGAGTTCGCCCGCCGCTACCGGGCCGAGATCGCCGGAGAGCCCGGCGCATCGGCCGTCTCGAAGCTGGCCGAGCTGGCTGCCAGTCGGCGTCTCGTGCTGCTCACCGCCACCCGCGATGTCGAGCACTCGGGGGCTGCGGTGCTCGCCGAGGTGCTCACGGCCACGAGGGGCAGCTAGCGCCGTGGGGGCCGTCTCCTTCGAGATCGAGGTTCGACCACCGTTCCGCCTGGACCTCACCGTCTGGGCGCTGCGGCGCCGGCCGCACAACACGGTCGATGCGTGGGACGGCGCCAGCTACACGAGGACGCTCCTCGCCGACGGCTTGCCGGTACAGGTCATGGTCCGTGAGGAGCCGGGAGGAAGTCCAGGGCCGGTACGCATCGGTGTCGTGCTGCGGCGTCGCGGGGAGGCACCGAGCGAGGCTGCCGCAGCCGAGGTGCGCTCGACCGTCGAACGGCTGCTGGGCCTCGATGTCGATCTCGCCGGCTTCTACGAGCTCGCGGCCTCCGATCAGCGCCTCGCCAGTCTCGCCCAACGGTTCCTCGGGGTGCGGCCCCCGCGCTTTGGGAGTGTCTTCGAGGCGATCGTCAACGCGGTGGCCTGCCAGCAGCTGTCCCTCGACATCGGTATCCACCTCCTCGATCGCCTCGCGGATGTGTACGGGCCCACGGTGGCGGTCCGAGGCGTGACCGCTGGCTTCCCCGGCCCCGAGCGCCTCGCCGCGGCGGAACCGGCGCATCTGTGGCGGCTGGGGTTCAGCCGGGCGAAGGCACGGACCATCGTCGAGGTCGCCCGACGGGCTGCCTCGGGAACCCTCGACCTCGATGCCTTGCCACGCACCGACGTTGCGATGCTCACCGCGGCATTGGTCTCCCTCCCTGGTATCGGGCGCTGGAGCGCCGAGTACGTGGCGCTCCGAGGTCTCGGGCACCTCAGTGTCCTGCCGGGTGACGACGTCGGCGCCCGGAACAGTCTCCGCCGGCACTTCGACCTACCCGCCTCTGCCGGCTACGACGACGTTGCTGCCCTTGCCAGGAGCTGGTGGCCCTACGGCGGT